>JAEDOB010000129.1 GCA_016302225.1 Oscillospiraceae bacterium
CACGCTGATTTGAGCTGCCCTTCCAGTGAAGCTTCTTGTCAAACAGCGCCTGTTCAAAGCGTCCGTCCACCAGCACATCAACATATTTCAGAAAAGGAAGGTCGAAAATATCCTCCCAGATATAGCCCGTATAAAGCCAGATGGTCTTATTAGGAAATTCCGCAGCGCACCTTTTCACCAGCCTGCGAACCTCGGCACGGTTTCCCTCAAAAAGCGGGTCGCCGCCGCTAAAGGTTATCCCCGAAATATAAGGCTTGGACAGCTTCTCGAAAAGCTCATTTTCCGCCGCTTCATCGAAAGGCAGTCCGCCGTTTTCGTCCCAGGTGATGGGGTTCTGACAGCCCTTGCAGTGATGGCTGCACCCCGCCACCCAAAGCACCGTCCTCAGCCCGTCACCGTTTAACATATCGTCCGTTGTTATATTGTGATAATTCATTAATGATACCTGCCCGATTTAATTTTACATGCTCTTTCTCTCGGCAATTTCCGCCATTTTTGCGGCATTTAGCCTTGTATCTCCCTTTACTCTCGAATAGGAAAGATAGCCGTTCATTCGCTCTATCTTGGTGAGATTTTTGCTGCCGCACTTGGGACAAACGTCCATTTCCAGCTCCTGATGACCGCAGTCATCGCAGTATGCAAGCGAAAGATTAACGCCCTCATAGAAGCCCATATCCATAGCACGTCTGATAAGAGTTTTCACCGCATCAAGATTATAGTCGATGGGATATTTTACGTACTGGATCTTTCCGCCGTTCATCAGGTCCCAGAAACGCTTTTCAAGGTCCTGCTTGCGGATAGGAGAAATGTCCTCAGTAACATGGCAATGGAAGCTGTTGGAAACATATTCCCTGTCGGAAACATTCTCGATAATGCCGTATTTCTTACGGAACTGCTGAACCTGCAGACCGCAAAGGCTTTCTGCGGGAGTGCCGTAAAGAGCGTACAGATTGCCGTCCTCCTCCTTGAACTCGTTCACCTTTTCGTTAATGTGACGCATAACCTCAAGGGCGAACTCTCCGTCCTCGGCAATGGACTTCTTGTTGTAAAGCTGCTGCAGCTCGTTAAGCGCAGTAATTCCGAAGGACGCCGTAGCCGATTTGAGCAGCGGCTTTATCTTGTCGTGAATACCCAGATGACCGCCTAAGAAACCGCCCTCGCAGTATGCCAACGGGTTTGTGGAGGCTCTCATTTCGCCCAGATAATCATATGTCCTGATATGAAGCTGTCTGATAAGCTCCAGATAATAGTCAAGGACTTCGTAGAAATCTCTGCTTTCCTTCCTTGCCTTTGCAAGTATCATAGGCAGATGCAGACTTACCGCACCGATGTTGAAGCGTCCCACAAAAATGGGCTTGTCGTCCTCATCGGCAGGCTTCATACCGCCCCTCTCGTACCACGGAGAAAGGAACGCTCTGCAGCCCATAGGACTGACGATCCTGCCGTAACGCTTGTACATATCCGCAACATAGCCCTCACCCGTAAGGCTGAGCCAGTCGGGGTACATGGTCTTTGCGGAACACTCAACGGCAGCCTCGAAAACGTCCGCCATAGGCTTGCCCTCGCCGTGAAGATTTTCGTCGTAAAGGAAAACTATCTTCGGGAAAAGCACGGGCTTCTTGCAGCTTGCCTTGCCCTGTCCGCCCTTTCTGACTTTAAGCATGGAAATGGTCGCAAGCCTTGCAAAACGTCCCTGAGCAACGCCCAGCGTCATAGTGATAAAGGGATAGTCACCTCGGCTTGAAGCAACGGTGTTGAACTTGTACTCCCAGCCCTGGAAGCCCTGCTCGAAATCACGGGTAATGTCCTTCATAGCCTCGGCTTCTGCGACCTCGTCGGAAAGTCCCATTTCCTTGTAACGCTCGGTCTTTGCGGCATAGCTTTTTTCGGCATAGGGTTCAAGTATCTCGTCAACACAGGGAACGGTAAATCCGCCGTACTGCTGACTTGCCGCAGACAGCACAATATCTCCGATAACATCAAAAGCAACGTCCAGCGACTTAGGCTCGTTATACCAGATATTGCCCATCTCAAAGCCGCCGCTGAGAACGGTTTTCACGTCAAACAGGCAGCAGTTCATCGTGTCACGTCTTGCGGACATATCGTGGATATAGATATAACCGTCACGGCACGCCTGAATTTCCTCGGTAGTAAGGAAAAACTTCTGATAAAGCTCCTTGTTCAGCTGATTGAAGATAAGGCTTCTCTTTGTGGAAACAAGTGCGGAATCGGAGTTGGAATTTTCCTTGTCGCCGATATACATAATGGACTGGCTTTTCTGATAAACCTCGTCCAGCATATGAACGAAATCCTGCTTATAGTTACGGTAATCCCTGTAAGATTTTGCCACAACGGGATTTACTCTGTCGAGAGCACTTTCAACAATATTGTGCATCTCCCAGATAGCGACCTCGTCCTTGTTCATGGCCTCTACCCTCTCGGTCACGAAGCTGCAGATAAAATCAATATCGTCCTCGGTAAATTTTATCAGTGCCCGATTGGCAGATTTGTTGACGGCAACCACAACCTTTTGTATGTTAAATTCTTCCTTAGTGCCGTCTTTCTTGATAATCCTAATCAAACGATCAAATCCTTTCGAATGTCACCACTATATATTGTGGTCGGCGAAAACTCATAAACAACATCGTGTATTAATCATACCATACAAACCGACAAAAAGCAACTGTGGATTTTACCATAAAGCCGTCAAAATATTTGGTGGGTTTGCCTATTTACAAATCGGGTTTTACTGTTACAGGCAAACTCAGGTCATATCCGAGCCGCCGAAGCTGTCGGGGAAAAGCTCCTCCAATTCGGCAGTCAGTATGCCCTTTTCATCGTCGTAAAGTATTACGGTAATGCCCGGCGCAAACTCGGAAAGCACCTGTCTGCATATGCCGCAGGGGTATGTGTATTTTCCCGAGCTGCTGACAATAGCAATCGCCAGAAACTCACGGCAGCCCTCGGAAACCGCCTTGTACACCGCAGTTCTCTCGGCGCAGTTGGTGGCACCGTAGGACGCATTTTCCACGTTGCAGCCCGTGAAAACTCTGCCGTCCCGTCCCAGAAGGGCAGCTCCCACAAGGAATTTTGAATAGGGCGCATAGGCATATTTCAGCATCTCCTGCGCCGCTTTTACCAGTTCCGTATCGGTCATTATTATTCCTCCGTTCTATATTATTTTTCGTCCGAAATGATACCTCATAAACGTACGGCAGCCAATTTTCGCATACCATTTTTCCAGATGGGTATAGTGAACGAACAGCCTTGTGCAGCCGCTCTTTTTAAGCTCCGTACAGGCGTGTGCAGCCATAGCAAGACCTATCCCCCTACGCCTTGCAGCGGGAACAGTTCCCACACAGCCGATAGAACCCACCTTCTGTCCCTCGCCGCCAAGAATGCACAAAGCGTCATAGTCCACAATGATAAATCCCACGGGAACGCCATTTTCAAAAGCACAGAAAACAGGCTCGTCATTCCCGAAATACTGCTCCCAATCCTCGTCAACAGAACGCACGGCAGCATACAGCGGCTCCCTGTCACCCGAATAAAATCCAAAGCTTATCCCCTCGGGATAGATGGGAATTTTCAATTTGCAAATGTCAAAATCCGCAAGATCAAGCGTCATTTCCGCACAGCCACCACCCAAAGTATAGCCCATTTTTCCGAAAAAACCTGCACTTTCTTCCGTTGCACCGATAAACAGCACCGAGTCAAAGCCGCCGAGGACTGCTTCGGAATGTCCGTCTTCGGAAATGACCCGCTCACAGTCTGCAAGCAGCTTTCTTCCAATCCCCTGCCCTTGATATTCGGGAGAAACGCAGATAAGCCGAATGCCGTTTCCAACCACCGCCGCAAAGCCCTTTTCGCCCTCCGAAATTATCTCCGCATTTCCGAGAGATGCTTTCAGCTGTTCAAATGTCAACTTGATATTTGGAAAGCATTTTCGGAATATATTATAATGTGTAATGTCCAAAAAATCACCCTTTCGCCTTGCAGACCTCCGCAAAGAAGCCGTTTTTTCTAAGTTTGGAACAAAACTTTTCCGCATTGTCAGCATTTTTGAAAATACCGAAAACCGCCGAACCCGAACCGCTCATACAAGCCGCTTCTGCACCGAAGTCCAGCATTTTTTCCTTTAGACTGCGTATCTCGTCCAATGCCGTGACCTGCTCAAAGCGGTTGAAGCACAGAGAGGAATAGTCCCCTTTATGGTACAGTTCCAAAATCTCGTCAGCCCGATTTTCCGCAAAGCCCACACGGTCAATTTCCCGAAAAGCCGCCGCCGTGGATATGCCGCAGCCGCCCTTTGCAATAAGGATAGCAAGCCCCTCGTCCATAGACGGAACAGCTTTCATCTTCTCGCCTATGCCGTGACAAATAGCCGCACCGCCGTGCAGACAGAAGGGCACGTCCGCACCGAGAGAAAGCGCAATATCATACAGCAGCTGTTCGTCAAACGGCTTTCCGTGAAGCTCATAAAGCCCCCGCAAAACCGCCGCAGCATCGGCACTTCCGCCCCCAAGTCCCGCCTGTGACGGGATATTTTTCGTCAGACGTATCTCCGCTCCCGTAAACAGCTCGGGAGCATTTTCATAAAACCGTTTTGCCGCCTTATATGCGATATTCCGTTCATCACAGGGAATATCTCCCGAAAAATCATTATCCGCATATAAAACGATTTCCCCGTTGTTACGCAGGGAAATCGACAGATCATCGCAGAGGGAAACCGTCTGCATTATTGTTTCGAGCAGGTGGTAGCCGTCGCCCCGCCTGCCCGTAATATCCAGATAAAGATTGATCTTGGCGTACGCTTTTACGCTAATATCACTTCTTAATTTCATTGAGAAACTCCTTGATTCGCTCAACAGCTTCCTTTAAATGCTTCAATGAGTACGCATAGGAAATTCTGATAAATCCCTCGCCGCTCTCGCCGAACGCATTTCCGGGAACAACAGCCACCTTGTGCTCATAAAGCAGACGTTCGCAGAATTCCTCGCTGGAAAGCCCCGTAGACTTTATGGACGGGAACACATAGAACGCACCCTCAGGCTCAAAGCACTCCAGACCTATCTCATTAAGCGCATTCACAAGCCATCTGCGGCGGATATTGTACTCGTTTGTCATCTTCTTTACCTCGTCATCACAGCTGCGAAGCGCTTCAACAGCAGCATACTGCGACACGGTGGGCGAACACATAATTGCATACTGATGAACCTTCAGCATCTGCGCAATAAGGGGCGCAGGTCCTGCCAGATAGCCCATTCTCCAGCCGGTCATAGCGTAAGCCTTGGAGAAGCCGTTTACCAGCAGAGTTCTCTCCTGCATACCCGGCAGCGAAGCAATTGAGCAGTGGGGTTCACCCGTGTATGTAAGCTCGGCATATATCTCGTCGGACAGCACGATAATATTTGTATCCCTAAGAACCTCGGCAATTTCCTCCAGGTCGGATTTTGTCATAACTCCGCCTGTGGGATTGTTGGGGAACGGCAGGATAAGCAGCTTGGTCTTGTCGGTTATCTTTTCGCGGAGAGCCTTGGCAGTCAGCTTGAATTTGTCCTCCACCTTAGTTTCAATGGGAACAGCAACGCCGCCTGTCAGCTCAACGATAGGAGCATAGCAGACAAAGCTGGGTTCAACCACCAGCACCTCGTCCCCCGGGTCGATAAGGGAACGAATGCCCAGGTCGATAGCCTCGGAGCCGCCGACGGTAATGATTATTTCATGAGCGGGGTCGTAGGTAATGCCCTGAGTTCTGTTCAGATAATTTGCGACTTCCGTACGCAGCTCGATAAGTCCGGGGTTCGCCGTGTAAACGGTCTTGCCCTTTTCCAGAGCGGTGATGGCGGTCTTTCTGATAGCCCAAGGCGTCTGGAAATCGGGTTCGCCGACGCCGAGAGAGATAACACCCTCCATCATTGCCGCAACATCAAAAAACTTTCTGATGCCCGAGGGCTTGAGCTTTGCGCATTTTTTGGAGATCAGTTTTTCATAGTCCATCATGGAGCAACTAAGCTCCTTTCGTCGGAAGCCTCGTCCTCTATCATAATTCCTTTTTCCTTGTAGCGTTTCAGGATAAAATGAGTTGCTGTGGACAGAACGCCGTCAATGGTCGACAATCTCTGAGCAACGAACATAGCTATTTCCTTGTAATTTTTTCCGCTGATGGTAACGCCTAAGTCGTACGCACCCGACATAAGGGAAACCGCTTCAACGTCCTCCAGACGTGCGATCTTTGAAGCAAGCTCGTCAAAGCCGTAGTCTGCCTTGGGGGTGACCTTCAGTTCAATATATGCGGTAACGGCGTTATTATCGGCAAGCTCTTCGTTGACGATAACGCTGTAACCCTTGATAATTCCTCGTTTTTCATAATCGGCTATACGGGCGGCGACGTCCTGCTCGGTCGTTCCGAGCATAGTTGCCAGCTCTCCGTTGGAAAGACGGGCGTTTTGTTTCAGAAGCTTAAGCAAAGAATCCATATGAATCAGCCTTTCCGACAGCCTGACGGGCTGCCATAAAATTTCACTTCAAAAGAAGCTGATTTATATTATACTACATTTTTCCCGATTTGTCTATCTTTTTTTGAAAAAAGGCTGAC
>JAEDOB010000005.1 GCA_016302225.1 Oscillospiraceae bacterium
GTATGGGCTGTGCGGCAATGGGGCTGATGTCCCCCAAGGGACGGTTTGCGTCGTCGGCGGCGGGGCTGTTCACCATGTCGGCGGTGCTGGCTTTGCTGGGATTTCCTGCCGCTTCATCGGGATATATAATGTCCTCGGCGATCGGTATTCCTTGCCGTGTGGCAGACGACCCGCTTTCCTGTGTGGCAAAGGGCACGGGAATGGCTTTCGGTATGATAGATAAGCTTCTGGACGGATTTGAGAATATTTCTATGTATAAGTATTGATCTTGGACGGCAGGGCGTTTTGCGCTCAGCCGTTTTTACTTTGACGAGCAGAGTAACACTTTTTCGCTCTTTGAATAATATATAGGGAAGTACATAGAGTGTACTTTAAATATACTCAAGGAGGTTCGTCAATGAGCAAACAGAATAACGGCGGCTTCAAGGACGCTGTCTGCATTGAAGTTCAGAGAATTTTCGATTCCTGCTCAGACAGGGACTGCATTGTTGATCTTCCCGTAACTGTCAGAAACGGTACTATATGTGACGGAATGATCGTTAAATGCAAAAATGTTACCATTGACAGCGTATGCACAACGGTTCACGAGGTACCGTTCTCAAAGGGCTATTTCTCAGTGGATATTGTCTACACCTTTGACCTGACCTTTGAAACCTTTATTGACAGCTGCACAAAATCGGGTGAGGTAAACGGCACGGCTGTATGGAGCAAAAAGTGCATACTTTTCGGCTGCGAGGGGAGCACTAAAGTGTTTGAAAGCAGCGCAGACTGCTGTTCCGCATCGGAAATGGGACAGAATAACATTTCCGACCTGCCAAAGGCTACGGTCAGAGTGGTTGAACCTATCTGCCTTGACGCAAGAGTTAAGTGCTTGCGTTCACGGAAGGGCTGCGGCTGTATGACTTCGGGTGCAGCACCGTCCTCGGCGGTATATTCTTCGGAGAATGAGTGTGCTGTTGCCTGTCACGATATGGATTCCCGTGTTCCGACACTTGTAGTTACATTGGGGATATTCTCTATCGTTCAGCTTTCCAGACCAGTTGCGGTAGTTGTTCCTGCCATGGATAACTGTATTCCCACCAAGGAATGCTCGTGCAGCGGCAATAACGAGTCGCCCTGCGAAATATTTGAGAGAATGAGCTTTCCTATGGAGGAATTTTTCCCCGATTGTACTCCCGAAAGCTGCAATCCCTGCGGCTGTTCGCAATCGGTTACCTGCTGCTGCGACACAGATACAGAAGAGGACTAAATACGGGCGGGTGCGGCAGCGTATCATATATGCTGCCGTGCCTGCTTTTTATAATAAAAATTATGGCTTTATTTTAGTAATTATTTATATGTTGACTAATGCGGGAAAAAATGATAAAATAAAATGTAGTATGGCATAATATTATTATTTCGGCGAGGAAGATCAGAAATGTCAGAAAAAGGTAAAATATTTGTAATTGACGGTCTTGACGGCTGCGGCAAGTCTACTCAGCTTGCTCTTGCCGAGAAAAGACTTTCCGAGGCGGGGCAGGATTTCATAACCGTGAGCTTCCCCGACTATAAAAGCGATTCCTCTGCGCCTGTGAGAATGTATCTTGCGGGGGAGATAGCACCCAATGCGGAGGACATCAACGCCTACGCCGCATCAAGCTTCTATGCGGTGGACAGGTACATCAGCTATAAGACAAGCTGGGAAAAGGACTATCTTTCGGGAAAAATCATTATTTCCGCAAGATATGTTTCCTCAAACGCCATTCACCAGATGACAAAGCTCCCCGAATCAGAGTGGAAAGGCTTTCTTCGCTGGATATGCGACTATGAGTATGACAAGCTTGGTATCCCTCGGGCAGACAAAGTCATTTTTCTGGATATGCCCACGGAGGTTTCACAAAAGCTTCTGAGCGGCAGATATAACGGAGATGAATCTAAGAAGGACATTCACGAGGCTAATATCGGCTATCTCCGCAGATGCAGGAAGGCTGCGCTGTTTGCGGCAGAAAGGCTTGGGTGGAGTGTCATTCCTTGTTCGGAGGACGGAGAGCCGCTGCCCGCCGATGTCATATCCGATAAAATTATGAGTATTCTTCTAAGTTAAAGGTAGGTTTTTATATGCTTGAATTCAGGGAGCTTCGGCTTTCGGACAAGCCCTGGGTGGACGAGCTGCTGGCTATTTCGGATTTTCGGGGCTGTGAGTACTGCTTTGCGAACAATCTGGCGTGGCGTCGGCTCAGCGATACAAAGATCACACGTTACAAGGATTTTTATATTTCCGCTTCGGGAAAGGGTGAGGATTTTTTCTTTTCATTTCCCGCAGGCGGCGGCGACTATGCAGATGTGCTGTCCGAGATGAAGAAATATGCGGCGGCGAATGGTCTGCCGTTCAGGGTGGCTTCGGTGTCGGACGAGATGATACCATTGTTTACCGAAATTTACGGTGACGGCATAAAAATTTCCACCGACCCCGGGAACTACGATTATGTTTACAATGCCGCCGACCTTATGGAGCTTAAAGGCAAAAAATATCATCAGAAGCGCAACCATCTTAATAATTTTTATAAAAATGAATGGGAATTTCAACCGCTTACCGAGAAATATTTTGATGAATGTATTGAGTTTGCCGTGACCGGCTACAATGAAAGCAACGGCTATGACAGCAAGTCAAGCGTGTCCGAGCAGTTTGCCATTAACACCTTTTTCAGTTATTTTAATGAGCTGGGACTTAATGGCGGTGTACTGCTTGTATCGGGTAAGCTTGTAGGCTTTACCATTGGCGAGAGGATAAATTCCGACACACTTGGGGTGCATATTGAAAAGGCATTACACCATGTTCAGGGGGCGTATGCCGCTGTCAACAATGAGTTTGCCAAGCTTTGCGGCAAGGATTTTGCCTATATAAACAGAGAAGAGGATCTGGGGATAGAGGGACTTCGCAAGTCAAAGCTTTCCTATTATCCCGCATTTCAGATAAAACGCAACACAATAGAAATTATGTAAAGGAGTTTTTGTTATGGTATATGTATTTTTAGCAGACGGATTTGAGGAAACCGAGGCTGTTACCCCCATTGACCTGCTCAGACGGGCAAAGGTAGAAACGATAACTGTCGGTGTTGGAAAAAAGAGCATTGTAAGCTCTCACGGTCTGATTATTGAAGCGGATATTTCCGATACCGAGATAAAGCTGAATGATGAGCTTGAAGCGGTGGTTCTGCCCGGAGGTCTGAAGGGCACTCATAACCTTGAAGCTTCGGAGATAGTTCAGGGTGCTTTGGACTTTGCGGAGAAAAACGGAAGGTATATTGCCGCTATCTGCGCTGCGCCTACCGTTCCCGGACACAAAGGAATGCTTTCGGGCAAAAAGGCGACCTGTTATAAGGGCTTTGAGGACGAGCTAAAGGGTGCTCAGTACGTAAATGTCCCCGCTGTTACCGACGGAAAATTCATTACAGCAAGGGGAGCGGGTGCTTCTCTGGAATTTGGCTATGAGCTGATAAAGGCTTTGAGAAGCAAGGAAGAAGCTGACAGGATAGCAGACCAGATCCTGTGGGATATGTAATATGAACGGCAGTTTTACGGATATTCGCGAATACAAAAAGGCTCTCAGGGCGAAATACAAGGAATTCAGAAGGAATATGTCCGAAGCCGAAAAATCGGAGAAGGATAATGCGGTTCTCCAAAAGATAATATCCTCCGAAGCCTACAAAAGCTGTAAAATGCTGCTTACTTATGTTTCCACGGCAATCGAGGTTGATACAAGAGGACTTATGGACACTGCTTTGAAGGACGGAAAGGCTGTTATCGTCCCGAAATGCGTGGACGGCACTAGGGAAATGAAATTCTACGAGATACACTCCCTTGACGATTTGGAGATATGCGCCTTCGGAGTGCTTGAACCTATTCCCGACAAGTGCAGAGAGATAACCGTATTTGAAAATGCGGTGTGCATTGTCCCGGGACTTGCCTTTGACCTTGACGGTTATCGTCTGGGCTACGGCGGGGGTTACTATGACAGATTTCTTTCCGCTCACAGGGAGCTTTACAATATCGGGATATGCTACTGCGGCTGTACGGTAAACCGTCTGGAGCACGGCAGATTTGACGTTCCCGTAAATATGCTGATAACAGAAAAATATATGCGAAAAATTTACAAAGGAGTTTGAGAATGGCATCTAATGATAATATTGATTCCTTGATCGACGATATTCTCGAGGAGCATGACGAAAAGAAAATGGTGGAGGAAGCAGCTGCCGAAAATACGGAGGAGCCTTTGCCGTCAGATGAAAGCAAGCCGACGGAGGAGCCGCCCGCAGAAGCTGTTTCGGAGGAAGATACTGTCCCCGAAAATAATGAAGCAGCTGTCGATGAAACGGAGTCTGCCCAAGAAGCGGAAATTCCCGCTGAGGAAGAATCCAATCAGGAGGAAGAGGAGGAAGAGCCTCAGCCGAAAAGAACTCCTAAGAGGAAAAAAAGACGGTTTTCCACAAAGCTGGCAGTCGGTCTTTTCCTGACGACTCTTGTAATTGTCATTTCTATACTTCTGGCGGTATTTATTTTGCAGACTGCCAAGGAAATTATCGGATTTGACAAGGCAAATATCGAAATAATCGTTGAGATACCCAATGATTCGGGTACGGAAAAAATTGCGGAGCTGCTTGAATCGGAGGGCATTATCGACCAGCCCATGCTTTTCAGAGTTTACTCAAAAATGAAGGGTGCAGACAGCTTCTTTATTGCGGGCAGTCACAAGCTCAGCCCAAGTATGTCCTACGGTGACATTATCGACGAGCTGCAAAGTGATGCTATCAATATGCGTGAGGTGGCAGATGTCACATTCCCCGAGGGTATCACAATTGATGAAGCAGCTGCACGGCTTGAAGAAAAGGGCGTATGCTCTGCGGCTGATTTTATCGACACATTTAACTCTGCTTCATTCGGTTTTGATTTTGAAGAAGATGTCAGGGACAGTTCCCTTAAATACTATAAAATGGAAGGCTATCTGTTCCCCGATACATACAGATTTTATCTGGAAGAGGATCCCCTTATCGTATGCAAAAAGATATACAAGAATTTTGACGCAAAGCTGACAAGGGATTATCTCGGACGTATGGAGGATATGGGAATGACTCTGGAGGAAACTCTGACCTTTGCGTCCATTGTTCAGGCTGAGGCGGGTGACACTGCCAATATGAAGCGTGTTGCGTCCGTTTTCCACAATCGTCTGAAAAACAAGGACGAGTTCCCGCTGCTTCAGTCCGACCCGACTTCAAAATATGTTAGAGAGGTCATTTGTGCAAGCGGTGAGTACGTTTCCGAAAATATGAAAACGGCGTATGACACCTACAAGGGAGCAGGTCTGCCCCCCGGACCTATCTGCAATCCCGGTCTTGACGCTATAAATGCGGTTCTTTACCCCGCTGATACAGATTACTATTATTTCTGTTCAAATCTTGAAACAGGCGAATTTTATTATGCAAAAACTCTTGAGGAGCATGAGGAAAATCTTAAGCTTGCGGGTTTGGCATAAGCTTGATATTTCCCGAAAGGCGGTTATTTAATGAGTATAATAAAGCCCGAGGTGCTGGCACCCGCAGGCGATTTGGAAAGATTGACAGCGGCTGTCGATTACGGTGCGGACGCAGTTTATCTCGGAGGAAAAAGCTTTGGAATGAGGGCTGCGCCGCAGAATTTTACCTGCGAGCAGCTTGACGAGGCGGTGAAAATGTGCCATTCAAGGGGCGTTAAGGTGTATCTCACCTGTAACACTCTCCCGAGAAATGACGAGATACCATATTTTGAGCAGTTTATGGAAGAAGCAAAGCAGTGTAATGTTGATGCGGTAATAGTTGCCGATCTGGGACTGCTTTCGCTGGTGAAAAAATATGCCCACGATATGGAAATTCATATGTCCACTCAGACGGGAATTGTGAACTATGTTACCGCAAACGAGCTTTATAATATGGGCGCAAAAAGGATAGTTCTTGCCAGGGAGCTTTCTTTGGAAGAAATTGCGGAAATACGTGCAAAAACGCCCAAGGAGCTTGATATTGAAGCATTCGTTCACGGGGCAATGTGCGTTTCCTTTTCGGGAAGATGTCTGCTGTCACAGTATCTTGTAAACCGTGATGCCAACAGGGGACAGTGCGCTCAGCCCTGCCGCTGGGGTTATCATCTTATGGAGGAAAAGCGTACCGATCAGTTCTTTCCCGTATTCGAGGACGAAAAGGGGACATATATTCTGAATGCAAAGGACCTTTGCATGATAGACCATCTTGATAAGGTGGTAAAGGCGGGCGTTACAAGCCTGAAAATTGAGGGACGGGCAAAGTCGTCCTACTATGTTTCCGTTGTCACAAATGCTTACAGAATGGCTGTTGACTATCTCATGGAACACCCTCCTGATGATTATAAGCTTCCCCAATGGATTCACGACGAGGTTTTCAAGGTTTCCCACAGAGATTACTGCACAGGCTTCTTTTTCGGTCACCCCAACGACTGTCAGTATTACGAAAACAGCGGATATATCCGTGAATACGATGTTGCTGCCGTTATCGAAAAGTGTGAGGACGGGTTTATTTATGCGTCCCAGAGAAACAAGTTCAGCGTAGGTGAAGAAGCGGAGATACTTTCGCCCGGAATGCCCTTTGATACGATGGTCATAAAGGAGATAATCAACGAAAACGGCGAAAGCGTTGAAAGTGCCTGTCATGCGACTATGAAGGTAAGGATTCCCTGTGACAAGGTGTATCCGCCTAACTCGGTCATCAGAATGAAGAAGTAATACTTTTTTCACCTCGGCAATAGAATTTACCGAGGTGAAATAATGTTTTCAATAAGACTTTGGAAGATACGGATAAGCTTTCATTTCAGCTTTTTTGCGGTCATTTCGATTATGCTTCTGCTTGACGGCGAGGGCTGTCTTTTGCTTGGATTTTACGCTTGTCTGCTTCACGAAATGGGGCATCTTGCGGCTATGCTTTGGCTGAATGTCCCGCTGTCTGAGATTTGCTTTTACGGGGCGGGAGTAAAGATCGTTCCGAAAAAAAGCAAGCTGTCGGGCTATGGAAAAGAGCTTGCGGTTCTGGCGGCGGGACCTTTGACAAATATCATTGTTTTTGCGGCAGCGTATTTTCTCATAGGGGGACAGGCGGCTGTTTTCGGAGCGGTCAGTCTTGTTACGGGACTTTTCAATCTGCTGCCGCTGAAAGGCTTTGACGGCGGGCGAATGCTTTCTCTTGCTGCCGAACGGTTTGCCGCTCCTCTTGGACTTTGGGAAACAAAGACCGCACTTGCTGGAATAAACATTGCCGCTCTTGCGGTACTTTTGGCAATTGCTGCGGCAAGTGGCTTTGGCAATCCGTCGCTGTATATTACGGTTATTTATTTTATGATAGCCGAGCTGATGATTTAAAAATGGAGTTGTCTATGTTAAAGGAAAAAATAGAAAAGGTGCTTCTCAAGGTGCAAAGACCGTCACGATATATCGGCGGTGAACTGGGAAGTGTTGTTAAGGATAAAAGCAAGGTAAATGTTAGGTTTGCTTTCTGTTTTCCCGATTCGTATGATGTGGGAATGTCACATCTGGGAATGAAGATACTGTACGGTCTGAAAAATCTTCGGGAGGACTTCTGGTGCGAACGTGTTTTTGCGCCTTGGGAGGACTATGAGCAGGCAATGCGTGAGAATGGCATTCCGCTTTACGGTCTGGAAAGCCTTGACCCCATTGCAGAGTTTGATTTTATTGGATTTACTCTGCAATATGAGCTGAGCTATACAAATGTGCTTAATATGCTTGATCTGGCGGGACTGCCCGTTTTTGCCAAGGACAGGGGCGAGGGAATGCCTATCGTGGTCGGCGGCGGTCCCTGTGTCTGCAATCCCGAGCCGCTGGCGGATTTCTTTGACCTGTTCATTCTGGGAGAAGGCGAAGAGGTAAATCTTGAGCTGATGGACTTGTATGCCAAGATGAAAAAAGAGGGTGCGTCCAAGGCGGATTTCCTGCACGAAGCGGCTAAGATAGAGGGCATTTATGTACCGTCTTTTTATGATGTTGCGTACAATCCCGACGGAACGATTCAGAGCATTACTCCAAACTGTCCCGAAGCAAAACCGAAGATCACAAAGCGTATCATTCGGGATATGGACAAGGTGTTTTATCCCGATTCGTTTGTGGTGCCGTTTACCGAGATAGTTCACGACAGGGCGGTTGTAGAGGTGCTGAGAGGGTGCATCAGAGGGTGCAGGTTCTGTCAGGCGGGATTTATCTATCGTCCATTCAGAGAGAAAAGCTCCGATACCGTCTGCCGTCAGACAAAGGCACTTTGCGAAGCTACGGGATATGAGGAGGTTTCGCTGTCCTCACTGAGTACAAGCGATTTTACCGAGATAGAAAAGCTTCTGGGCGACCTTTCCGAATATACCGACAAGGAGAAGATAAGCCTTTCTCTGCCGTCCCTTCGTGTGGATAATTTCAGTGAGGAGCTTATGGAGAAAATTCGGAAGATCAGAAAAACAGGTCTTACCTTTGCCCCCGAAGCGGGCACTCAGCGTCTTAGGGACGTTATCAACAAAAATGTTTCCGATGAAGAAATTATGAACACCTGCCGCATGGCGTTTGAGGGCGGTGCATCTTCCGTAAAGCTGTATTTTATGCTGGGATTGCCTACGGAAACGGACGAGGACATTATAGGTATCGGTGAGCTTACCGACAGAATTATTGAACTTTATCGTAATGTAAATGCGGGAAAGCGTTCGCCGAAGCTGAGTATTTCCGTCAGCTGTGCGACCTTTGTGCCGAAGCCGTTTACGCCCTTTGAGTTTGAACCGCAGGCAAGTATTCCCGAAATAACGAGAAAACAGAAGCTGCTCCTTGACAGCACTAACCGCAAGATAGTAAGCGTCAGCTGGCATAATTACAGGATTAGTATCCTTGAAGCTGCGCTGGCAAGAGGGGACAGGAGGCTTTCGGCTGTTATCTATGAAGCTTGGAAATCGGGCTGCAAATTCGACAGCTGGGACGAGTGCTATAAGTACGAAAATTGGGTGGCTGCCTTTGAAAAATGCGGCATTGACCCGGCGTTTTACGACAACCGCACAAGAAGCTTTGACGAGCTTATGCCTTGGGCTCATCTCGATTATATGATAACGAAGGAGTTCCTTATCAGGGAAAATAAGAGGGCACACGAGGGGTTGACAACGCCAAACTGCCGTCAGAAATGCTCTGCCTGCGGCGTAATTCAGAGGATAGGGGGCGGCTGCGTTGGACAAAATTAATCTTAGGGCAGTCTATGCAAAATACGGAAATGCGAAGTATTTTTCCCACCTTGACCTTATGCGGACTATGCAGAGGGCTATCAAGCGTTCGGGAATCCCCATTTGGTACACCGAGGGTTTTAATCCGCATATCTACCTGAATTTCCCCGTGGCACTTCCTTTGGGAACGGAAAGCTATGTTGAACCCATGGATTTTTCCGTGGTTGAGGAGTGTGATTTGGAGGATTTGCGGGAAAAGCTGGATAATGCTATGCCACCGGGACTTAACATAATCAGCGTAAAGCCGCAGATTATGAAGAACACTGATGTGGCTTCTGCGGAATATGATGTGACGCTTTCCTCGGAGAATTTGTCGGCAGAGGAGATTATTGAAGGCTTTCGCAGCTTTATCTCGGCAGATACTATTGAGATACACAAGCGTTCCAAGAAAAAGGGCGAGGTCATCGTAGACATCAAGCCTCATGTTATTGTGACAGATATTTCGTCGGAGGACGGTTTTGTTTTCATGCACTTTAAGCTGCCTGCGGGAAATTCGTTTAATCTGAATGTTAATACCGTTCTGGACGCATTTGCGGATAAGACGGGAATTTCGGCAGGTGCTGTTTGTATTAAACGCACAAAGATTTCCGCTGAAAATGGTGAAGATTTCGTGTGAATTGCTAAAAATAAAAAATATTTAGAAAACACTTGCAATTTATCGGAAAATATGGTATGCTTATATAGCATTTGATAATCCGTCACGGGATAATTGTGTCCGAGTGACGAGATTAATGCCGCTCTTCGGAGCTGACATTAACGGGCAGTCCTCTGTTCCGCTCAGATTTCGGCGGAAGTAAGAATGTCCTAATATTATAGGAGGAATAGAAAATGGATGCTTTAAAGCTCATCAGCGAAAGCAGCATGAAGGCTGAGGTCCCTTCTTTCAGAATCGGTGACACAGTCAAGGTCCACGTAAAGATCAAGGAAGGCGAGAAGTACAGAATCCAGGTATTCGAGGGTACTGTTATCGCTAAGAAGCACGGCGGGATCAACGAAACATTTACTGTTAGACGTGTAGCTCACGGCTGCGGTATTGAGAGAGTTTTCCCCGTTCACTCACCTATTGTTGACAAGGTCGAGGTTGTAAGAACCGGTAAGGTTCGCCGCAGCAAGCTCTACTACCTGCGTGACAGAGTTGGTAAGGCTGCTAAGGTCAAGGAATCTATCAACTAAAAATTTTTAAGCTGTTTGTTTTCAGCGGCGGAAGGAGGGACATTATTGTCCCTTTTTTGCTATTTTTCCGTTGTATGAAGATATTGACGGGGTAATTTCCGAGGCAAAGCCTTGGTTTTAAGAAAGGAATGACGGTTATGGCAAAGTATGAACTTAATTATGAGGCACTCGACGAGGAGGAGCAGCAGCAAAAAAAGGCGGATTCTGTTGAGGAAATGCTTGACTGGCTGGAAATGCTTATCACTGTTTTCTTCGTTATTGTTCTGGTTTTTACATTCCTGTTCAGAATTGCTATTGTTGACGGAGAATCCATGCTCCCTACATTGGAGGACAAGGATAAGCTGATAGTTTCCCATCTTTTCTATGAGCCTGAGGTCGGCGATGTTGTTATCGTCAACAGCAAGGGACTTGACAAGGTAATAGTAAAGAGGGTAATTGCTACCGAAAATCAGACGGTCAACATCGATTATTCCGAGGGTAAGGTCTACGTTGACGGACAGCTTCTTGACGAGCCTTATATCAACGAGCTTACTTACAGCGATTTCGGATACCATAATTATCCCGTAACTGTTCCTGCTGACTGCGTTTTCGTTATGGGTGACAACAGAAACAGGTCTACCGACAGCCGTGCGGAATCCGTTGGCTTTGTAAACAAGGCTGATATTATGGGCAAGGCTATCGTAAGAATATGGCCTTTCAATAAAATGGGCGCACTGCCCGAAGATGCAGGAGCAGCTCAGAACGGCTGATCCTAAGGAGTGTTTTATGTCGGATATTCCATCTATCCAGTGGTTTCCCGGTCATATGACCAAGACCCGACGGGTAATAGAAAAATGTCTGCCGCTGGTGGACGCTGTTGTTGAAATAACTGACGCAAGAATTCCATATTCAAGCAAAAACCCCGACCTTTCAAGGATAATTGCGGGCAAGCCCCGTCTTGTTATCCTGAATAAATCCGATGCCGCCGACCCCGATGCTACCGCAAAATGGCTGGAATATTACCGCAAAAAGGGGATAAGGGCTATCGCTGCCGATTGCCGTTCGGGAAAAGGGCTTAAATCCGTTATTCCCGAGGTGAAAATTCTTCTTGCCGATCAGATCAAAAAGTTTGAGGCAAAGGGAATGAAGGGCAGAGTTCTGCACCTTATGGTGGTTGGTGTGCCCAATGTCGGCAAATCCTCGTTTATCAATAAAATGGCGGGGAAGAACAAAGCCAAGGTTGAGGACAGACCCGGAGTTACCCGTGAAAAGCAGTGGGTAAAGCTGGAAAGCGATGTGGAGCTTCTGGATATGCCGGGTGTGCTGTGGCCAAAGTTTGAGGATATGTCCGTGGGCGAAAAGCTGGCATTTACGGGGGCTGTCAAGGACGATGTTGTGGATATTGAAGCGTTGGCTTCACGTCTGCTTCTGCTGTTGTCAAGCCTTTATCCGCAGAAGCTGGAGGAAAGGTATAAGCTTAAATGCGAGAACTTTTCCGACGGCTGGGAGCTGCTGAACGCTGTGGGCAAAAACAGGGGAATGCTCATATCGGGCGGCGAGATAAACACCGAACGTGCGGCAATAACGGTTCTGGACGAATTCAGAAGCGGTAAGCTCGGAAGGATAACTTTGGAGCTTCCCTCAGATTTCGAGGTTTAATATGACACTTTTTGAATATGATGAAGCTGTCCGTGAAAGTGTCGGCGGCAGCATATGCGGGATAGACGAAGCGGGCAGAGGTCCTCTTGCGGGTGACGTTTATGCGGCTGCCGTTATTCTCAGACCGGGTACAATTATCAATGGTCTGAATGACAGCAAAAAGCTTACCGAAAAAAAGCGTGAGCAGCTTTATGACGAGATAATTGCAAAGGCTGAAGCTTACTGTGTTGCGACGGCTTCCGTTGCGGAGATAGACAGTGTAAACATTCTTCAGGCGACCTTTCTTGCTATGAAAAGGGCGTATGACGGGTTGGAAATCACTGCCGACGCTGTTCTTGTGGACGGAAACCGCAAACCGTTTGGCGGAGATGAGGTGAGGACAGTTGTTAAGGGTGACGGAACCTCCGCGTCCATTGCTGCGGCATCTATCCTTGCAAAGGTCAGCCGTGACAGATATATGATGAAGCTTTCCGAGAAATACCCTCAGTATCGGTTTGATAAGCATAAGGGCTACGGCACTAAGCTGCATTATGAAATGCTTGAAAAATACGGTATTTCCGAGGTGCATCGCAGGACGTTTCTGAAAAAGCTTACGGGTGAAAAGTGATATGACTGCGGCAGAGATAGGCAGTGCGGGCGAGAAGATCGCAGCACTGTATCTTGAGAAAAAGGGCTACAAAATTCTTCGTCGGAATTATCGTGTCAAGGGCGGAGAAATTGACATAATTGCCGAAAATGATGAGTTTATCTTATTTGTTGAGGTAAAGACACGAAGTGTTGACTTTATTTCGGACGGCTTTGAGGCAGTGACAAAATCTAAGCAAAAGCTTATAATTAAGGCGGCAGCCGAATATTTCTACCGCTGCGGAAGTGATAAGCAGCCCCGTTTTGACGTGGTTTCTATCGTTCTGGACGGCAAAAAGGTTGTCGGCTTTAACTATATCACCGATGCGTTTGACGCAACCGGGACCAATATAATTTTTTGAAGGAATGATCGTATGTATTACAAAAGCACTCGCAACAGCAGCGTGAAAAAGTCCGCTGCCGAGGCAATTGCTCAGGGTATTTCCGAGGACGGCGGACTTTTTATCCCCTCCGAGATACCATCTTTGTCCCTTGATGAAATCGTTGCAATGGGGGAAATGTCCTATGCAGAGCGTGCAGCAAAGGTATTCGCAAAATATCTGACCGATTTTACCGATGAGGAGATCAAGTACTGCTGCGAAAGCGCTTATAATGACAAGAAGTTTGCAACCGCAAATATTGCGGAGCTTTCTCACCTGTTTGACGGTACTTACATTCTTGAACTGTGGCACGGTCCTACCTGCGCATTCAAGGATATGGCTTTGCAGATACTTCCTTATCTGCTGACTACTTCCGCAAAGAAGATTAATCTGAACAAGAAGATCGTTATTCTCGTTGCTACCTCGGGCGATACAGGAAAGGCTGCTCTTGAAGGCTTTAAGGACGTTGAGGGAACATCTATCATGGTGTTCTATCCCGAGGAAGGCGTCAGCCCCATGCAGAAGCGTCAGATGACCACTCAGGACGGTTCCAACGTTTCCGTATGTGCTATCAACGGCAACTTTGACGATGCTCAGAGCGGCGTTAAGGCTATCTTCACCAATGAGGAAGTCAAGGAAAAGCTTGATTCCGCTTCAATGATGTTCTCCAGCGCAAACTCCATTAACTGGGGACGTCTTGCTCCTCAGATAGTTTACTATATTTCCGCATACGCTACTCTTGTCAAGGACGAGGAGATAAATCTCGGCGACAAGATAAACGTTGTTGTTCCCACAGGAAACTTCGGAAATATTCTTGCGGCATATTTCGCAAAGAAGATGGGTCTGCCGATAAACAAGCTTATCTGTGCGTCCAACTCAAACAATGTTCTCACAGATTTCATTAACACAGGCGTTTATGACAGAAACAGAAAGTTCTACACAACTATCTCTCCTTCCATGGATATTCTTATTTCCAGCAATCTGGAAAGACTTCTCTATATGCTCTGCGGCGAGGACGATGCTCAGATACGTGAGTGGTTTGGTTCTCTGGCTAAGACAGGCAGATATGAGGTAACAGATGCGGTCAAGGCTGCATTAAAGGCTGAGTTCTATGCAGGCTGCTGCTCCGATGAGGACACAGAAAAGACCATCAAGGCTACATTTGACAAGTATTCCTACACCTGCGACACTCACACAGCTGTTGCAGTCAAGGTTTACAATGATTACCGTGCTGCTACGGGCGATGCCACAAAGACTGTTATTGCCTCCACCGCAAGCCCCTACAAGTTCAGCGCAAGCGTTCTCGAAGCTATTGACGGCAGCAAGCCCGACATGGACGAGTTTGCTATGGTTGACAGGCTTTGTGAGCTTTCCAAGTATGAGATCCCCGAGTCCCTTGCTGCTCTCAAAAACAAGGAGATCAGATTCAAGGAGTCCATCGAAAGTGCTGATATGAAGGATTTTGTTCTGAGATCGCTTTCACTTTGATCAACGTTGTTTTCCGCAGATAACACGTTTTTATACTGTATATCTGCGGAGAAAGGCTGATTTTATGTCCTTGTTTGTGATCGGAGATCTGCACCTTTCGCTGTCCTGCGATAAGCCTATGGATATTTTCGGCGGCTGGGAGGGCTATGTTGACAAGCTTCGCGAAAACTGGCAGAGTAAGGTGTCGCCCGAAGATACAGTCGTTATACCGGGAGATATTTCCTGGGTCACAAGGCTGGACGAAGCTCAAGCGGATTTCGGGTTCATTCACCGGCTGAACGGCAGAAAGATCATCTTAAAGGGAAACCACGATTACTGGTGGACAACAATGTCCAAGATGAATAAGTTTTTGCAGGAAAACGGGTTTGACAGCATTTCGATACTTAACAACAATCATTTTCAATATGAAAATTTCGGCATTTGCGGGACAAGAGGTTGGATAAACGACAACACCGCTCCCGCCGATGCAAAGGTGCTTGCCCGTGAAGCAATGCGGCTGGAGGCTTCAATCAGTTCGGCTGAAAATGAGGGGCTGACGCCAATAGTGTTTCTGCATTATCCGCCTGTTTTTGCGGGGGACTGCAATTACGACATTCTTGATGTGCTTTTCAGGCATAACATTACCGAGTGCTATTACGGTCATATCCACGGAAGAAGCTGCGAATATGCCGTAAAAGGGGAGAGAGATGGTATCAATTACCACCTGATTTCAAGTGATTATTTGAAATTTGACCCCTATTTTATTATATAATTTGGATAAATTGTAAATTAATTCCGTTAATACTAGCAATATTAAATAAGTTGTGCTATAATAATACGGATATGTTTTATATTGGAGGACGTTATCAATGAGTTTAAAGTCAAATAATAAAATCGAGACAAACAAGTACGAGCTGGAGGTCGCTGTTGACGGTGCTGCTTTTGAAGCTGCAGTTGAAAAGGCTTACCTCAAAAACCGCAAGAACATAAGAGTTCAGGGCTTCAGACCCGGCAAGGCTCCAAGAAAAATGGTTGAGAAGATGTACGGCGAAGGCGTATTCTACGAGGATGCCGTAAATGCTCTCGTTCCCGATGCTGTTCCCGCTGCTATCGAAGAAGCAGGTATTAAGCTTGTTGCAAGACCCGAAATCGACGTTGTTTCCGTTGATAAGAACGACGGTGTTGTTTTCAAGGTGACCTGCATTAGCAAGCCCGAGGTTTCCGTTTCCGATTATAAGGGAATCGAAGCTGTAAGAAATGTTAAGGCTGTTACCGATGAGGACGTTGACAATCAGCTGAACGCTGTAAGAGAGAGAAACGGCAGAACTATCACCGTTGAGGGCAGAGCTGCTCAGAACGGCGATACAGTTGTATTTGATTTCGAGGGCTTCAAGGACGGTGTTCCTTTTGACGGCGGCAAGGCTGACAACTACGAGCTGAAGCTTGGTTCCGGTCAGTTTATCCCCGGATTTGAGGATCAGATCGTCGGCAAGAATGTTGACGAGGCATTCGAGGTAAATGTTACATTCCCCGAGGAGTATGCAATGCCCGAGCTGGCAGGTCAGCCCGCAGTATTCAAGTGCCTTATCCACGAGATCAAGGCTGTTGAGCTCCCCGAGGTCGATGACGAGTTTGTTAAGGACGTTTCCGAGTTTGAAACCGTTGATGAATATAAGGCTGATATTAAGGCAAAGCTTACAGAGCGTGCAGAGAAGGCTGCTGATGCTGAGGTTGAGAACGCTGTATTTGATGCAGTTGTTGCTAAGCTTGAAGCTGAGATACCCCAGGTTATGTTCGACAGCAAGGTAGATGATTTCGTTGCTGATTTTGAGCAGCGTCTTTCCTATCAGGGACTGAACCTTGAAATGTACCTGCAGTACACAGGCAGCGATATGGCTAAGTTCAGAGAGTCCTTCAAGGAGCAGGCTGAGAAGAATGTTAAGCTTCGTCTGGCTCTTGAGAAGATCGCTGAGCTTGAGAATATCACAGCTACCGATGAGGACATTGATGCTGAGATAAACAAGATGGCTGAGATGTACAAGATGTCCGCTGAAGATGTCAAGGCTGCTATCTCCACAGATATGCTTGCTGAAGATATCAAGATCAGAAAGGCTTCCGATTTCGTTAAGGACAACGCTAAGATCGCATAATTTACAGCTTTTTGAGCTGATGAAACAAGAGGCTGAGAGAAATTTCAGCCTCTTGCGGTTTATTTGCGTTTTTCGACCTATTTCGATTATTTTTGTAAATATTATTCGAAGCGCAGTCCGCAGACGGCGTTTCGGAAATACAGATATTCTGCGG
The DNA here is from genome assembly GCA_016302225.1 of Oscillospiraceae bacterium. Lineage (GTDB taxonomy): Bacteria > Bacillota > Clostridia > Oscillospirales > Ruminococcaceae > UMGS1889. The sequence goes on from JAEDOB010000005.1 coordinate 16,881, forward strand.
AGAAATGAGGTTTCAGATGAGTTTAGTACCTTATGTAGTTGAACAGACCAGCAGAGGAGAGCGTTCCTACGATATTTTTTCCAGACTGCTCAACGACAGGATCATTATGCTTTCCGAGGAAGTAAACAACACTACGGCAAGCCTTGTTGTGGCTCAGCTGCTCTATCTTGAGGGACAGGACAGCGAGAAGGACATCAGCCTTTATATCAACAGCCCCGGCGGAGTTATCACTGCAGGTATGGCTATCTATGATACCATTCAGTATATCAAGTGCGATGTTTCCACTATTTGCATGGGTATGGCTGCTTCTATGGGTGCCTTCCTGCTTGCTGCGGGAACTAAGGGCAAGAGAATGGCACTGCCCAATTCTGAGATACTCATTCATCAGCCCCTTATTTCGGGCGGCGGTATTTCCGGTCAGTGCACGGATATAAAGATACACTCCGATCATATGGTCGCCACAAGGGAAAAGATGAACAGGATCCTTTCGGAAAACACAGGCAGACCGCTTGAAGAAATTATCAGGGACACCGAAAGAGATAACTATATGACAGCTGAGGAGGCCAAGGAATACGGCCTTATCGACAAGGTCATCTACAAGAGATAACAAATTTTTTGCAGGAAATGAGATATATATGAAGAAATGCAGTTTTTGCGGAAGAACCGAGAACAAGGTTCAGAATATGTTTTCCGCAGCGGATGTTTGTATTTGCGATGAATGCGTGGTTTGCTGCTACGAAATGCTTATGACCAATGAAGCGCTGGGATATAATCCCGAAAAGGTCAAGAATATCAATAAGTCTGCCGATAAGTCACTAAAGCTTATCAAGCCTGCTGAGATCAAGAAGATCCTGGACGAGTATATCATCGGTCAGGACGCTGCCAAGATTTCGCTCAGCGTCGCAGTTTATAACCATTATAAGCGTATTCTGACTCAGGAAAAGAATGCCGCAGGCGGAACAGGCAATTCCGATGACGTTGAGCTCCAGAAGAGCAACGTGCTTCTGCTGGGACCTACCGGTGTCGGAAAGACCTTGCTTGCTCAGACTCTTGCTAAGATTCTGGACGTTCCCTTTGCTATTGCCGATGCTACCACTCTCACCGAAGCCGGTTATGTGGGCGATGACGTTGAGAACGTGCTTGTAAGGCTTATTCAGGCGGCAAACTTCGATGTGGAGGCTGCCGAGAAGGGTATCATCTACATTGATGAAATAGATAAGATCGGAAGAAAATCCGAGAATACGTCCATTACCCGTGATGTAAGCGGTGAGGGCGTTCAGCAGGCACTTCTGAAAATTATCGAAGGAACTGTTTCCAATGTTCCTCCTCAGGGCGGAAGAAAGCACCCCAATCAGGAATTTATCCATATTGATACGAAAAATATCCTGTTTATCTGCGGCGGTGCCTTTGACGGACTTGAAAAGGTAATCAAGAAGAGAACGGATTCCTCCTCTCTTGGCTTTGGCGCACAGCTCAAGGCTAAGTCTGAGGACGATGTTAATATATTCGATAACGTAGAGCCCGACGATCTTGTCAAGTTTGGTCTGGTCCCCGAGCTGGTCGGACGTCTGCCTGTTATTACGGCGTTGGAATCTCTTAATGAGGACGCATTGGTAAGGATACTTTCCGAACCTAAAAATGCGCTTGTTAAGCAGTACACCAAGCTGTTTGCTATGGACGGCGTTGAGCTGGTTATTGAGGAGGACGCTAAGCGTGAGATCGCTAAGCTGGCAATCGAACGCAAAACAGGTGCGAGAGGTCTGCGTTCCATCGTTGAAAACCTTCTTATGGATTCAATGTTCAATATTCCCTCGGATAAGGGTGTAACAAAGGTTGTAGTCAATGTGGACTGCGTTCTGGGGAAGGAAAAGCCCACTGTTGTTCACGGAAAGAAACGCTGAAAAAAGTAACGGCGTATCCGAAGATTCGGCTGAAATTCTTTCGGATACGCCTTAACTAATCTATTAAAATATTTTTGGAAATAATATTTCTCCCTTTATGAAATTTAGATATTAATATTTACTACTTGCAAAATCCGCAGTTTTGTCTTATAATATTTATATGTACTTTACTCGGCTTTACGATAATTCTTATGCCGAGAGATAAAACTGTTTGTTCCGATAAATAGCTTTTCGGCTTCGGACGGAAAGGGTGATTTCAATGAGTGAAACTAAAACAGCAGCAGGGATCGTTATGCCCGTTCTCCCCATGAACGGTCTTGTGCTTTTCCCCAATGTAACGCTGCATTTCGATATATCAAAGAAGATCTCAACAGATACTATCGAGGCTGCTTTTGCAGATAAAAAAAGAATTTTTCTTACTGCTGTAAAAGACGGTACCGATTCTGCCGATGTTGAGAATCTATACAAGGTCGGTGTTGTTGCCGAAGTAAAGCAGGTGCTCCGTCTGCCCGAAAATTCTATGCGTGTGCTGGTAAGCGGACTTTATCGAGGAAAAATACGGGAATTTATACAGACCGAGCCGTTTATTTCTGCGGAAATAAGGAGATTTCCGTTCAGTACAAGAAATCGTCCCGACGGAATTGAGCTTGATGCCCTTATTCGTTCCGTGAAGGAGTCGTTCAGCGAATATTGCGAGAAGATGCCTAAGGTTCCTTCCGACCTGCTGAATGTGGTAATGAAGGAAACCGACCCTTCCGTGATATTTGATGCAATTGCCTTCAATATCCCGCTGTCTACCGAGGATAAGCAGATTTTGCTGGAGGCTTCGGGCATTACCGAAAGGCTTAGTATGCTGACCGCACTTCTTTCAAGAGAGCTGGAGGTCATAGATCTTGAACGTCATATTCAGGAACAGGTCAAGGCTCAGATAGACAAGGGTCAGAGAGATTACTATCTCAGAGAGCAGATGAAGGTAATCTCCGATCAGCTGGGCGAGGGTGACGATACTCAGGACGAGGCGTACAGCTATCTTGACAGGATCGAAGCACTTGATCTTCCCGAAGATGTTGAGGAGCATTTCACCCGAGAGGTCGACAGGCTTATGAAGGTTCCGGGTTCATCTCAGGAGGCGTTTGTAATCCGCAATTATCTGGATACCTGCCTTGAACTGCCCTGGAACAAGGTCACAAAGGATAAAACCGACATTAAGAAGGCAAGAGAAATTCTCGATAAGGAGCATTACGGGCTTAGCAAGGTCAAGGAGAGAATTCTTGAAACTATCGCCGTAAGGGCTTTGTCTAAGGATATAAAGGGACAGATAATCTGTCTGGTGGGACCTCCGGGTATCGGAAAAACTTCCATCGGAAAGTCCATCGCTAAGGCGCTCGGCAGAAAGTATGCAAGAGTTTCCCTTGGCGGCATAAAGGACGAATCGGACATCAGGGGACACAGAAAGACATACATAGGTTCAATGCCGGGCAGAATTATCACCGCTATGAAAAATGCGGGAACGAAAAATCCCCTTATCCTTCTTGACGAGATAGACAAAATGTCCAACGATTTCAGGGGCGACCCTTCCTCTGCTATGCTGGAGGTTCTGGACAGTGAACAGAATACCGAATTCAGAGATCATTATATAGAGGTACCCTTCGATTTGAGTGACGTGCTGTTTGTCACAACGGCAAATACCACTCAGACTATTGCACCGCCGCTGCTTGACCGTATGGAGGTCATTGAGCTGACAAGCTATACAAGAGAGGAAAAGTTCCATATCGCAAAGGAACATCTTGTTGCAAAACAGCTGAAAAAGAACGGCTTGAAGGCGTCAATGCTGAGATTTACCGATGCTGCCCTTTATCTGCTGATAGACAGCTACACGAAGGAATCGGGCGTGCGAAATCTTGAAAGAGTCATCGCTTCTATCTGCCGAAAGGCGGCTAAGGATATTGTTGAGGACGGCGTTAAGAAAATTACCGTTAAGCCCGAAACTGTCGAGAAATATCTCGGTGCACACAAGTTCATTGACGACGACGTAAGCGGCAAAAGTGAGATAGGTCTTGTAAACGGTCTTGCATGGACCTCAGTAGGCGGTGTTGTAATGCCCCTTGAAGTCCTTGTAATGGACGGAAAGGGAACCATTGAAACTACCGGCTCGCTGGGCGACGTTATGAAGGAAAGTGCGAAGATAGCTGTCAGCTATGTGCGTTCCGTTGCCGATAAATATGGTATCAGCAAGGAATTTTACAAGGAAAAGGACCTGCATATCCACGCTCCCGAGGGTGCAACGCCTAAGGACGGTCCTTCGGCAGGCGTTACCATGACAACTGCGCTGGTTTCCGCTCTTTCGGGAATTCCCGTTAGGGGAGATGTGGCTATGACGGGTGAGATAACACTTCACGGCAAGGTTCTTCCCATCGGCGGACTTCGTGAAAAGACCATGGCAGCTTACAAGGCGGGACTGAAAACGGTTATCGTGCCCTTCGCCAACAAGCCCGATCTTGAAGAGGTGGACGACGTTGTCAAGGAAAGCCTGAATTTCATTTTCGCAGAGAAGATCTCCGACGTGCTTGACAATGCGCTTGAAATCGAGAAGCCCACAGTCGCTTCTTACAAGCCCAAAACACAGCGCAGCCGCAGACGTGCAACCGTATAACAGAAAGCTTGGTACAATATGAATTTCAATAAAGCGGAATTTTACAGATCCTACGGAACATTCAGCCAGCTGCCGCCTTCGGAGCTCCCCGAGTTTGCATTTTCGGGAAGGTCAAATGTGGGAAAATCCTCGCTGATAAATAAAATTTTCAACAGAAAATCGCTGGCAAAGGTGTCCTCCGTTCCGGGAAAGACCGCCACGATAAACTTCTATTCGCTTGACGGCTGCTTTATGGTAGACCTTCCCGGCTACGGATATGCAAAGGTCGCAAAATCCGACAAGGACAGGTGGTCGGGACTTATTGAGGGCTATCTCAATTCCGACAGGCAGCTGATGCTGGTGTTTCAGCTTATAGATATGCGTCACCCGCCGTCTAAGGACGACATGATGATGCTTGAGTATCTCATTGAAACGGAATGTCCCTTCGTCATCGTGTTTACGAAGGCTGACAAGCTTTCAAAGAAGCAGCGTGAGGAACGTCTTGCGGGCTTTGCAAAGGAGATACCGTCATTCGAGGACATTACTTCCATCGTCTTTTCTGCGGAAACAGGCGAGGGTGCGGACGAGATCAGAAGCATTATTTCCGAGCTTGCGGAAAATGATCAATAGAAAAGGGGAATATAAAAATGTTTGTATCAGAAAATCTTGCAGTAAACGAAAAAGGAAACCTTACCATAGGCGGTGTCGATACCATCGAGCTTGCCAAGACCTACAAAACCCCGCTTTACGTTATGGACGAGGGGCTTATCCGTCAACACTGCAGAAGCTTCAAGGAGTCTATCGACAAGTATTATAACGGCAGAGGACTTGTCTGCTATGCCAGCAAGGCATTTTGCTGCAAGCAGATGTGCAGAATTATGAACGAAGAGGGAATCGGTCTGGACGTTGTTTCTCAGGGCGAGCTTTACACTGCTATCAATGCAGGTTTCCCCACAGCCAATATCTGCTTCCACGGCAACAACAAGACAGATGACGAGTTGACTCTTGCTCTTGCTCACGGTGTCGGCAGAATTATCGTTGACAATATTTATGAGCTTCACCGTCTTAATGAGCTGGCTCAGAAGCTCCACAAAAAGCCCAATATCATGTTCAGGATCAAGCCCGGAATCGATGCTCATACACATGATTTCGTCAAGACAGGTCAGATAGACAGCAAGTTTGGCTTTGCTCTGGAAACAGGTGAGGCTATGGAGGCTGTCAAGGAGGCTGTTGCTCTCGAAAACGTAAATCTTTCGGGACTTCATTGTCATATCGGAAGTCAGATATTTGACATTGACCCCTTCGTGCTGGCTGCAGAGGTAATGCTTGATTTCATTGCAAAGATCAAGTCCGAGCTGGGATATGAGATCAAGGAGCTGAATCTCGGCGGCGGATTTGGTATCAAGTACACAAATGACGATTCTCCCGTTCCTTATGACAGTTACATGGAGAAGGTTTCCGAGGCTGTTAAGGCAAAATGCAAGGCTTATGATATGGAGCTGCCCTTCATTCTTATTGAACCGGGACGTTCTATCGCAGCACCCGCAGGTATTACGCTTTATACTGTGGGCGGCGTGAAGAATATCCCCAATATCCGCACATATGTGTCCATTGACGGCGGTATGGGAGATAATCCGAGATATGCGCTTTACAAGTCCAAATATGACATCGTTTGCGCAAACAAGGCAGGCGAGCCTAAGACCGAAACTGTTACCGTTGCGGGAAAATGCTGCGAGAGCGGTGACCTTATCGGTGAGGGTATGCCCGTTCAGAAGCTTGAAGTGGGTGACACTCTGGCTGTTCTGGCAACAGGTGCTTACAACTATTCCATGGCGTCCAATTACAACAGGATCCCACGTCCTGCGGTAGTTATGGTACATCACGGCAAGCATAAGCTGGTCGTTAAGAGAGAAAGTCTTGACGATATTATCAGAAACGATCTCTGATTGCATAAATAAAATACTGTGCTTCTTTTCGCCATTGACGGGGAGAAGCACAATTTAGCATATTTTTTTGAATATTATTGAAAAAATCGGCAAAAGGTCTTTACTTTTACATTTTAATGTGTTAATATATAAGTATGACGATGGCTGATAGCCTCTTATAAAACATATCTCCGATAATCGGGGAGATACGGGAGGAATTGTTATGAATAACAAACTCAGAGATGATAAGAATTTAAATGACCTTTACAATGCTATCCTTTGCCTGGAAACAGTTGAGGAGTGCTATGATTTTTTTGAGGACCTTTGTACGGTTCTGGAGCTGAAATCCCTTTCACAGAGATTGCAGGTCGCCAAGATGCTGACCGAAAAGCACGTTTACAGTGATATTGTTGCGGAAACGGGCGCAAGTACCGCTACTATCAGCAGAGTAAACCGTTCCATTAACTATGGCTGCGACGGCTATGCGCTGGTTTTCGGCAGAATGAAGGAAAAGGCTGAGAAGAAGTCCGAAAATGAGTAAGGGATATTCGGCGTTTGCATATTTTTACGATGCACTTACGGAAAATATTTCATATAAGGACAGGGCGGCATATTTTGACAGGCTGATAAAAAAGCATGGCGGAAAGAAAAATCTGCTGCTTGACCTTGCCTGCGGTACGGGTTCTCTTTCCGAGGAAATGAGCCGTCTGGGATATGATGTTATCGGAGTGGACAATTCCCCCGAAATGCTGTCCGAGGCTATGGATAAGAAAATCGAAAGCGGGCTGAACATTCAGTATCTTTGTCAGGATATGACGGAGATAGATATGTTTGGCACTATTGACGTGACTATTTGTGCGCTGGACAGCCTTAATCATCTTCAAAGCTTTGAGGATATTGAACGGACTATTTCAAGAGTTTCGCTGTTTTGCGAGCCGAAGGGGCTGTTTATTTTCGATGTGAACACGCCCTACAAGCATGAAAAAATTCTTGGGTACAACACCTTTGTTTATGACACCGAACAGGTCTACTGCGTATGGCAGAACAGCTATGCGGGCGGGGAAGAGTGCCGTGTGGACATTTCCCTTGATTTCTTCGAGAATGAGGACGGCGTTTACAGGCGTTACAGCGAGGAGTTTTCCGAGATAGCCCCCGACAGAGCCGAAATAGAAGCAATGCTTCGCAGAAACGGTATGACCGTTGTGGGCTGTTATGACTATGACACGGAAAATCCTCCCCGAGAAGACAGCGAAAAACTCGTTTTTGTAGCAAAAAAGGATTGATTTTATGAGCATTATATATCGCAGTATTTCTAAGGACGCTTCTGTTGTGGCATCTGCTATCGATGCTACGGACATTGTTGCGGAGATAGAAAGAATTCACAAGCCCAGCGCAGTTGTAACGGCGGCTTTGGGCAGACTTTCCGTTGCGGCGTCCCTTATCGGAAACGGTTTGAAGGGCGAGGAGGACTCCGTTACCCTCAGAATTAAAGGCGACGGTCCTGCGGGAACGCTTATTGCTGTTGCGGACAGCAGGGGAAATGTAAAGTCCTACGTTTCAAATCCCATTGTGGAAATTCCGCTTAATCAGTATGGAAAGCTTGATGTTGCGGGGGCTGTGGGCAGAGAAGGTACGCTTTCGGTCATCAAGGATATTGGCATGAAGGAACCCTATTCGGGACAGGTGCCTTTGGTTTCGGGCGAAATTGCCGAGGATATTGCAAGCTACTTTGCCGTAAGCGAGCAGATACCTACGGTTTGCGGTCTGGGCGTTCTGGTAAATCCCGACCTGACTGTTAAGGCGGCAGGCGGCTATCTTATCCAGCTGCTGCCCTTTGCGGACGAAGCCTGCATTGATGTGCTGGAGAAGAATATCAACAGCCTGCCGTCTGTCACAAATATGCTTACCTCGGGAATGACGGGCAGTGATATTGCCATGAAGGTGCTGGAGGGGCTTGAGCCGAATATTCTTGACAGCATTAATGTATCCTACAAATGTGACTGCAGCCGTGAAAGAGTTTCAAAGGCGCTTATCGGAATGGGCAGAGATGAGCTTATTAGCCTTGCCGAGGAGCAGGAAACCGCCGAAGTGTGCTGCCATTTCTGCGACAAAAAGTACTATTTTACGCGGGAAGAGCTGCTTCAGCTTGCCGAGCAGAAATAATTTGAAATTTTTTTCAAAAAAGGCTTGACAAATAGAATTTGATGTGATATAATTAATATCGTCGCTGAGAGATACATCAGATGCGGCGAGTATGGAAGCTTAGCTCAGCTGGGAGAGCATCTGCCTTACAAGCAGAGGGTCATAGGT
>JAEDOB010000130.1 GCA_016302225.1 Oscillospiraceae bacterium
AAATGCCGATTTGACCGACGATTATTGCTGATACTGATAGGTAAACATAATGCGCCCCGCTGTTGCTCGGGGCGTTCTTTTTTGATTTGTAGGGAAATTGTGAAAGTCTATTGCAAATGCCGCAGAAATGGGGTATAATATAAATGTAAAGAAAAGGAGGCTTTCCTATGGCAAGAGATGTGGTTTCCGCAAAGCTGGATATTATATTTAAAAAGATATTCTCGGAAAATAAAGATATGCTTGAGTCGTTCATATCAAGTATGCTGGACATACCTTTGGACAAAATAAAGGAGATAACTCTGACAAATCCCGAGATCCCGCCTGAATCATATTCAGGAAAATTCAGCCGTCTTGATATGACCATGAAGGTCGATAACCGCTTGGTAAATGTGGAAATTCAGATCAAGAACGATAATGATTTCCGTGACCGTACCTTGTTCTATTGGGCAAAGCTGTACACCTCCGAACTTAAAAGCGGAGATGATTACGGAGAGCTTAAACAGACGATCACCATTAACATAATTAATTTCAATATGTTCGGGGGAAATGATTTCCATACCGAGGTCGCCGCTATGATAAAGGGGACAAACGAGGTGTTTTCCGATAAAATGAGCATACACTTTTGTGAGCTGAAAAAGCTTAGCAAAAAGCCCAATCCCGATAACAGCCGTGAATTATGGCTTCAATTCATCAACGCCGATAGTGAGGAGGATCTCGAAATGATAAATCAGACTAATATTCCTATTATGCAGAAGGCTGTCCGTGTAATATATGATATGAGCGAAAATACAAGAATAAAGGAAGAAGCCCGCTTGCGTGAAAAGGCTCTTCATGACGAGGCATCAGCTTTGAAACAGGCTAAGAATGAGGGAAGAGAGGAAGGAAGAGCAGAAGGAAGAGCAGAAGGAAGAGCAGAAGGAAGAGCAGAAGGAAGAGAGGAAGGAATAGCGGCAGTTGTAGTCAAAATGAAAGCAGCCGGTCTTTCGGAAAGTGAAATTCAAAGAATACTCAATTTATAAACAAATTCTGAATGGAAGATTATAAATCGGGCTAAAATTCCTATTATTCGGAAGGCGGACGGTGTAACAGAGAATACTGCCGAAGATAAAACGTTGACATATCAAAATAATGGTAATTGCTGCTAGTAAAAGGAGAGGTGCTACGCCCAATATGGCAAAAATATCCATAATAGTCCCCCTGTACAACACGGAAAAATACATAAGACGCTGCCTTGACTCGCTTACGGCGCAGACCTATAAAAACATTGAGATAATAGTTGTGGACGACGGCAGCACGGATAATTCGGCAAAGCTTGTGACCGAGGCAGCCGCCGCAGATGACCGTATAAGGCTCATTTCTCACGATAAAAACAGGGGTTTGTACCATGCCCGCATAACAGGCGTTGAAAATGCGTCGGGGGACTATATCGGTTTTACCGACAGTGATGATTACGTTTCCCGAGATTATTTTCGGGCTATGCTTTGCCGTTCGGAGGAAACGGGTGCGGATATTGTTTTCGGTAAATTTGTACACGAAAATCCGTCGGGATATAGATATTTTCATAATCTCTACCACTATTATGACATTGGCGAGATGGACGGCGAAACAGCTTTTCGGGAATTCTGGCGGCAGGAGGGCAGATGCTTTGCCTGGCACACCGTCTGGAACAAGCTCTACACCGCCGAACTCTGGCGGAAGGCTCTGCCTATACTCAAAACCCAGGAAAAGCGGCTTGTTATGGCGGAGGACTTTGTGTTCAGCTCGGTGCTTTTCAGCTTTGCAAATAAGGCAGCTGCCACGGAATACGGCTGCTGCTTCTACTATCAGCACGACGGGGCGTCCACAAGCTCGGCGGGGGACAGGGTTAAATATGAGAAGAATATTGCCGACCTGAAAACGGCATTTTCGTTTGTGGAAAAATTCGTGCATTCTGCCGACTGTCGGGGCGATGTTTCGGAGAATTTCAGTAATTGGCGGCGTTTGTACAGGCATTTTTGGGAGGACAACATTGCGCCCTTTAGCGGAAATGACAGGAAGATTTTGGGAAAATGCCTTGATGATGCCTTCCCCTGCGATGGCGATGTGAAGTATCCCGGGTGGTTTTATGCGGTTACTACCGAGTTTGACAGCCGATATAACGATATTTCGGATATGATAGCTTCGGAGGACATAAAATGCGTCAGCTTTGACATTTTTGATACGGCGATACTGCGCCCGTTTTACAGCCCGACCGACCTTTTTTACACCCTTGATGGTATGTTTTCCGAAATTTGCCCCGAGGAGATCCGCAGCTTTCACGACATTCGGGTAAAGGCGGAGAGCGTCGCAAGGACGGAAAAACAGGGGTTTGGGGAAGTCACCTTGTCGGAGATTTACGAGAGTTTTCGGAGGATAACGGGCATATCTTCCGAAAATTCGGACAGGCTTGCCAAGGCGGAAATGGCTGCGGAACTGCGTTTCTGCAAGCCGAGAAGAAGCTGCCTGAACCTGTTCAATTTGGCAAAATGCTGCGGTAAGAGGATATTTTTCACGTCGGATATGTATCTTGACAGGGATTTTCTGGCGGAAATGCTAAGAAAATGCGGATATGACGGTTTTGGGGAAATATTGGTATCCTGCTGCGAAAAATCGACCAAATGTCAAGGAGCACTTTTCGATATTCTGGTAAAACGGGCGGCGGTTTCTCCCGAAAGGATTATGCACATTGGTGACAATTGGGGAAGTGACGTAGTTACGGCGAGGGAGCACGGGCTGAAGGCTGTGTTCTTCCCGAAGCCTGTAAACTGTCTGCAATATGATATTTCGGATATAAAGACGACACATTCCTGTTGCCCTTACACGGAGCCGTCCCACAGTATGGCAAATATTGAAAAAGGAATTAACTTTTTGGGAACAAGAACGGCTTTGGCGGTTGCTGCGAACCATATTTACGATGACCCGTTCATCAGCTTCAACGAGTGGTCGGAAATGAACTGTTCCCCCGAATTTTTCGGCTATTATGCGCTGGGAATGCACCTGCTGGGCTTTACGAAGTGGATATGCGAAAAATCGTCGAAGATGCCCGTCGACAGACTGCTATTTGTGGCACGGGACGGAAGTCTGCCTATGGAGGCGTACAAAATTTTGCGGCGGTATTTCCCGAATTCCCCCGATTTTTCCTATCTGCACACTTCGAGGAAGGCGGCACTGTCGGCGGGAATTGTTCGTGCGGAGGACATTTTTTCGGTGTGGGACTGCATTAACGGTGAGGTCTGCACGCCCGAAATGCTGGCTCATTTGCTTGCTCCCGTGCTGGACGGATACGATAGCCGAATTCTGGTAAAATCAGGCATTTCTCCCGACCAGCCTATCGGAAATTACTCTCGTTTTTGCAGGCTGGCGGAGATATTCGGGGAAAAATTCTTCTCTCCCGAAAAGGCTGCGGCGTACCGAAAGGCGGTGGGCGAATACCTGTCAAGTCAGATGGACGGTCACTGCGCCTGCGTTGATGTGGGTTACAGCGGCAGGACTCAGGAGATGCTTTTTCGGCTGACGGGCAGGTCCGCAGACGCCTTCTATATTCACACAAACGGCGGTGAATGCTGCGAAAAACAGCGCAGATACGGCTTTGACGTGCATAGCTTTTACGAGTTTACGCCGTCGGTGACGGGCAGCGTTCGGGAGCTGATGTTCTCGGAATATGCGCCTTCCTGTATCGGCTACAAGGTCGGGGAGCAGGGTGCTGAGCCGCTGTTTGAGGAGTTTTCCGAGGAATATCCGAGGGCGTATATGACAGAGCGGCTGCGGGAAAATGCGCTGCGGTTCATATCGGATTTCTGTGCGGATTTTGGTGAATTTATGGATATTATGGATATGCGGAGCTTTGATGTTTCCTATCCCTATGAATATTTCCTGCACAATCTCACCGATGCGGATTCACATATGTTCGACTGCTTCGAGTTTGAGGACGATATGTGGGCGGGCGGCAGCTTTACCCTGACCGAATATTGGAAAAATGCCATCTCCTACCATGGTACGGTGCCCTTCTTCAAGGTCGGGAACAATACCGCAAATCAGGAAGAATATGTCAGCGGCGATAAGGCGTATCGGCTGTATGTGCAGAGCGGAATGGAGCATAAGAGCCTGTTTCGCAAGGCGCTTTTCTGGCTGGCTGTGGACAAGGACTTCTTCAAAAAGCGGCTTATTGACCATCTGAAAAAGTAACAAAATTTCCCTTTTGACATAGAATATTTTATGAATAAATTCTGTGTCAGGAGGGATTTTTTATGAATTCCGATATAATGCAGCGGTATATGTCCCAGGCGATGAAGATGTACAAGGCGCATTTGCAGGCGGAAAACGGTTCGGAAGCAGTCCATGCTTTGGCGGAGTCGGAAAATGTTCCCGAACGGTCGCCCGACGAGGCAAATCAGGAGAGTGCGCCAATGCCTGTTCCCGAAGCAAATGAGAGCGAGCCGCCTATGGGAATTCCCGAAATTGCGCCGCCCGCCGACATTTCCGAGCAGCTTAACGAGGAAAAATCCTACGGGACGCTGACGGTGAATGTCAGCTCAACAAGGGGGCTGTTTCCCGTTGCGGGGGCGACGGTTCGGGTGTTTTTCGGACCTTATGAGAATTACGCTTTGGTGGGGGAGGAGCAGACGGACGAGAGCGGCAAGGCTGTTTTCCGCCTTGAAACGCCCTCTGCGGAGCTGTCCGAAACGCCCGACAGTGCTCAGAAGCCTTATGCGACATACAGCGTGGTGATCGATGCGCCGGGGTATCTGCGGCATATAAATCTGGGTGTGCCCGTGTTTGCGGGGATAAATTCCGTTCAGGACGTGGTGCTGACTGCTTCTTCGGCGGCGAATGGTACGGAAGATATTGTGGTTCCCGATGAGTCGGACTACGATTTGTAAGGGGGTGAGCCTATGCCCATAGTGAATTACCCCTACATTCCCGAAACTATCACCGTTCATTTGGGACCGCCCAACTCGCCTGCGGAAAATGTTACGGTGCCGTTTATAGACTATGTGAAAAATGTGGCGTCCAGCGAAATTTTTCCCACATGGCCCGAAAGTGCGCTGCGGGCGAATATTTACGTCATCATTACATATGCGCTCAACCGTATTTACACCGAATGGTACCGTTCTCGGGGCTTCGATTTTGACATTACAAGCAGCACTCAGTTTGATCAGGCTTTTGTTAAGGACAGGGAAATTTTCAGTAACATCAGCGACATAGTTGACGAAATTTTCGACAGCTATGTTGTACGCAGAGGGTCAATTGAGCCGTTTTTTACGCAGTTCTGCAACGGCACGACTGTAAAGTGCAAAGGCTTGTCACAATGGGGGACAGTTGACCTTGCAAATCAAGGGCTGACGCCGTACGAAATTTTGCAGTATTATTACGGAGATGATATTGACATTGTGACGAACGTTCCCGTTGCGGGCGTTGAGGAAAGCTTTCCCGGTTATCCGCTGCGGCTGGGAGATTCGGAGAATAATGTTAAAATTATCCAGACGGAGCTTAACAGAATAGCCGAAAATTACCCCGCTATCCCGAAAATATCTCCCGTAAACGGCGCTTTCAGCGTGTCTACGGAAGATGCGGTGAAAAAATTCCAGGAGATTTTCGACCTACCTGTGACGGGCGTTGTGGATAAGGCAACGTGGTATCTTATCAAACGGTATTACACGGCAGTGAAGAAGCTGACGGAGCTTATTTCCGAGGGCATCAGCTACGAGGAGGCGGAGGTGCCGTACACGGAGGAGGTTTCCCTTGGAATGTCGGGGCTGCCCGTGACGGTCATTCAGTATTATCTCAGCATTATCGGGTATTTCAATCCCGCTCTCGATATGCCGCCTGTGGACGGATATTTCGGGGAATCCACGCAGGACGCTGTGAAAACCTTCCAGCAGTATTACGGGCTGCCTGTGACGGGCGTTGTTGCCGAGCAGACATGGCTCAAGCTGAACGAGGTCTATCGGGACATTCTGGCGGGTCTGCCCGAGGGCTATGAGGGCAGCACTTATGCAAAGCTGTACCCCGGTTATGTTCTGTCCGAGGGAATGAGAGGTCAGGACGTGACCGACCTGCAAACCTACCTTTCCTTCATTGGAAAATATTACCGAGATATTCCGCAGATTCCCGTAACAGGCTATTTCGGTCCCCAGACACGGGACGCTGTTTACACCTTCCAGCGGCTGTTCGGGCTGCCTATATCGGGCGTTGTCAGTCCTGTGACTTGGCGGGAGATAGCAAGGCAGTATAATTTCCTGAAAACTACGGAGGCGTCCGGCTGACGGTTTTTCGCACTAAACAAAGGCTCCCTCGGCAGTGAATTTTTGCTGCCGGGGGAGCTGATTTAGCGTTATTTGGATTTATTTGCTAATGCCTGCACTTCTTCTAAGGAAAGCTTAGTTAATTCGGATATATCTTCAAAACTCATAATACCCCGTGTTATTAAGCCATTAGCTATTTCTATTGATTTTCCTTTTTCGCCTTCCATTCTGCCTTCATTGCACATCTCTTCATTGATCCTGCACATAAATCTCACTCCTTCATTGGT
>JAEDOB010000131.1 GCA_016302225.1 Oscillospiraceae bacterium
CTTGCTCAGGCAAACCAGCTGCCTCAGGGCGTTCTCCAGCTCCTCCAGTAAGTTTAATACACTTACCCATAAAGGAACTGACAGCGGCTTGACCGCCGCATAACATAACAAAAGCGCTTGCCGCCGCTCTCCTGTGTGGAGGGCGGTGGTTTTATTTTTGCATACTGTTGAAATTTACGGGGATATGTGGTATAATACAATTAACATCTAAATCTGCAAAAGGGGAGAGGGCTATGAAAACATCCGTTGTGACGGGAGCATCAAGGGGAATAGGTGCGGCAATTGCGGAAAGGCTTGCTGCTGATGGGTATGCGGTTGCGGTAAATTACAATTCTTCGGAAAAAGCTGCCGAGGAGCTCTGCCGCAGGATAAATCTTTCGGGCGGTGTGGCAATGCCCTTTCAATGTGACGTTTCCAAAAGATCGGAGGTGGAGAATATGTTTGCCGCTGTCCGACGAGAACTGGGAACTGTTGCCGTTTTGGTCAACAATGCGGGCATTGCAGAACAGTGCCTTTTTACCGATATTTCCGAGCATATGTGGGACAGACTTTTTGATGTGAACGTGAAGGGTGCCTTCAACTGCTCACAGGCGGCAGTCAGGGAAATGATCTCCGCAAAATCTGGAAATATCGTGAATATATCGTCCATGTGGGGACAGGTGGGAGCCTCCTGCGAGGTGCATTATTCGTCGGCAAAGGCGGCACTTATCGGTTTCACAAAGGCACTTGCAAAGGAACTGGGTCCGTCGGGGATACGGGTGAACTGCATTGCCCCGGGGCTAATTTCCACGGAAATGAATTCACATTTAGACGAAGATACAATAAACGCTTTAGTAGATGAAACTCCTCTTTCACGGGTGGGAACGGCGGAGGATATTGCCAATGCGGTGTCATTTCTCGTGTCGGAGAAAGCCTCGTTTATTACGGGGGACGTTTTATCGGTAAACGGCGGAATGGTGATATAATGAACAGTCAGGAGCTTGCGGGGGCGGCGTCCCGCTTTGGTGCAATGATGCTTTCCTGCGGCGGCGAAATTAACCGTGTTGAGGACAGCATTGCACGTATCTGCGCCGCATACGGTTACAATGATGTAGGCGTTTTCGCTATTCCGAGGACGCTTATTATTACGGTGACGGAAAATGGTGTCCCCGTCACCCGCCTGGAAAACATCAAGGACAAGACGGTAAATCTTGACAGGGTGGCACGGCTGAACGCTCTTTCTCGGTTCATCTGCCGTGTCCGTCCCGATGCGGACTGCATTGCAAGGCGTTTGGATATTATAGAAAAGTCGCCTGTTTATGGGCGTTTTGCCGTGATTGCGGCTTACTTTCTGTCGGCGTTTGCTTATGCTATGTTCTTCGGCGGAGGGATAAGGGAGGCTGCTGCGGCGGGCTTGGCGGGGATAGCTGTGCGGCTGATGTCCCGATTTTCGTCAAAGACAGATGCGGGAGTTTTCTTTGAAAATCTTTTGTGCGCTGTGGTAATGTCGGCGTGTGCCATGCTGCTGGCGGCGTGCGGATTTGCGCCGAGGTACGACAAGACCATTATCGGTGCGCTGATGACTCTTGTCCCCGGCGTAACGCTGACAAACGGCGCAAGAGATTTCATTGCGGGCGATTTTTTTGCGGGAACCTACACCCTTATCGAAGCTCTGCTGACTGCTCTCGGAATTGCTGCGGGTGCGGCTGTTACCGTCGGTCTGCTTCGGGGCTTGGCAGTATAGGAGGCGGCTATGGAAATTACTGCGGATATGTTTATTTCGGGCGGACTGACCTTTGCCGCTGCCATTGGGTTTGGCATATGCTTCAATATCAGGGGAGCAAACCTTTTTGCGGCAAGCTTCGGGGCGTTTATCTGCGCATTTATTGAAGCTGTGATGTCGGAAGCGGGCTCTCCCGAGGTGCTTGTGTGCTTTATAGCGTCCACGGCGGTGACGGTTTACTCGGAGATACTTGCAAAACGTCTGCGATGTCCCGTGCCCATGTTTTTGATAGTTTCCATAATACCGCTGGTTCCCGGGGGCTATATCTACTATGCTATGATGTCCTGTATCAATGGAGATCTGGCGGATTTCGGAAAACGTTCCATATACACCTTTGAAATAGCGGGGGCTATTGCTTTAGGTATTTTTCTTGTAACATTTGCAATTAAGCTTATGAAATCCTTCAAAAAATTACCTGTTAAAAAGAATCGGTGATAGTATGAAAATGCGTGAGCTGATACTCAAAAGAATTGTTCAGATCTCGCCGTTTGTTGTAATGGCGGTGATAATCATTGCGTATTTGGTGTGTTTCCGTGATATTTCGGTGGACGATATTGTTAATTTCACTCCCGAAAATCTGCTCTTGGCGTTCGGGCTTTTTATGCTTTTGTATGCGCTGAAATCCCTGTCCATTTTCTTTCCGCTGGCGGTGCTGAACATTGCGGCGGGGACTATTTTTGACATTCCGTTTGCCATTCTGGTAAATATGTGCGGGGCGGCGGTGATGTCCACGGTGCCGTTTTTTATCGGGAGGTATTCTCAGCGGGAATTTGTAATGAGCCTTGTGAAAAAGAACAAGAAGGCGGAGGATATTCTGTCCATGAATATGGAAAATCAGGTGTTTTTCGCCTATTTTCTGAGAGTCATAAACTGTCTGCCCATCGACATTGTAAGTATGCTTCTCGGTTCGCTGGGATTTTCCTATAAAAAGTACATACTCGGTTCACTGCTGGGCTTTGCGCCTATTGTTATTGCAACGACCGTTCTGGGAAATGCCGTTACCGAACCCGGTTCGCCGCAGTTTATCATATCCGCCTGCATTATCGTGACGGTATCGGTCACATCTGCGGTAATATATTCAAGGAAAATCAAAAAAAGAAAGCAGGATATGATTAAAAAGGTTTGAGATGTTAATAATACTGTTGATAATTACCGAAAGGATGGTTTTATGAGCAGTATTTACATTGAAAAGGTAAAGGCAAGGGAGATCCTCGATTCAAGGGGAAATCCCACGGTGGAGGCGGAGGTTTTTCTGTCGGACGGTTCCTTCGGCTCGGGCTGTGCTCCAAGCGGCGCAAGCACGGGCGTTTTTGAAGCGTTGGAGCTTCGTGACGGGGACGAGAACAGGTTCTGCGGCAAGGGCGTGCTGAATGCGGTCAACAACGTAAACACCATTTTCAGTCACACTCTCAGGGGACTTGACCCCTACGATATTTACAGTATCGACAGGGCGATGCTTACCGCTGATGGCACGGAGGACAAGTCGAACCTCGGTGCAAACGCCATTCTTGCCGTATCTCTGGCAGCTGCAAGGGCGGCGGCAAATTCCCGTAAGATTCCGCTGTTTCGGTTTATCGGCGGGATAAATGCCTGCGAAATGCCTGTGCCCATGATGAATATCTTAAACGGCGGTGCTCATGCTGCCAACAACATTGACATTCAGGAGTTTATGATAATGCCAAGAGGTGCAAGCAGCTTTCACGTTGGAATGCGGCGTTGTGCGGAGGTCTATCATAATCTGGCAAAGCTGCTGAAATCTAAGGGGCTGTCCACGGCGGTGGGTGATGAAGGCGGTTTTGCGCCCGACCTTGCTTCGGCGGAGGAGGCAATTGAGCTTATCCTGACGGCTGTTGAAAAGAGCGGTTATCGGGCGGGAACGGACTTTGTCATTGCCTTGGACGCTGCTTCAAGCGAGTGGAAGGGCGGTTCTGCGGGCATATACAAGCTCCCTAAAATGGGAACGGAAATGTCCTCAAACGAGCTGATTTCCTATTGGGAACGGCTTTGCGGGAAATATCCCATAGTGTCCATTGAGGACCCTCTGGACGAGGAGGACTGGGACGGCTGGCGTGAGATAACCGCAAAAATGGGCAAAAATGTCCAGCTGGTGGGGGACGACCTTTTTGTTACCAACAGCAAGCGTCTGGAGCAGGGTATCAAGGAGAAATGCGGAAATGCTATCCTTGTCAAGCTCAATCAGATAGGAACGCTTTCCGAAACAATGTCTGCGGTCAGAATGGCACAGCGAAACGGCTTCGGCACCATAATTTCCCATCGTTCGGGAGAAACCGAGGACCCGTTTATCGCAGATCTGTCAGTGGCGCTTAATGCGGGGCAGATAAAAACAGGTGCGCCCTGCCGCTCCGAGCGCACGGCGAAATATAACCGTCTGCTGAAAATTGAGGAGCTTATCCATTAAAATATAAAGGGGTACAGCTGAAAAAAACGGCTGTATCCCGCTTATTGGGAGAGAAAAAATGAAGGAATTATCTGTTAGAATTGCAATAATCCTGCTGTTCGCGGCGGCTGTCATTATTGCGTTGACAATGCTTTTTTCGGAAGATGATGCTAAGCCAACGCTAAACGAAACGCCCGACCTGCCCTATGCGGAGGTGCGAACCGAGGAAACAACAACGCTTTCCGAAACGACCTTTTCCGAAACAACGGTGCTGACAACTGAAACTGTTTCCGTTGAATCGGAAACATCAGCCGAAACTTACGAAAGCGTCGTTGATACATATTCCGAAACGGAAACGGAAGCTCCGAAGCCCGAAACTACCGCTCCCGAAACCACACGTTATATTGTCACAAGCCGTCCCGAGTACAGCTTTGACAGCGTGTCCTGCTATATTGATATGGAAAATGTTCAGCAAAATCCCGAGCTGCCTACGGGCTGTGAGGTGACTGCGCTGACCATTCTTCTTAGGCACTGGGGATATGATGCGGACAAGGTGGATATGGCGCAGAACTACCTTTACAAAAGCTGGGGAAATGCAGAGTTTCGGGACGGTGAAAAGTACGCCGACAGCTTTTTTGAGTATTTCATCGGCGACCCCTTCGGAAGGGGCTATGGCTGTTTTGCGCCCGCCATCGTCAAGACCGCAAACAAGTATATCTCCGAAAACGGCGGAGGTCATCGGGTAATCGACCTTAGCGGCTGCGATTCGGAAACGCTTTACAATTATGTTGCCGATGGCATTCCCGTGCTTGTCTGGGCGACCGACGGAATGATTCCCCCCGAATATTATGAAACCTGGTACGACAGGGAAACGGGCGAACGGCTTGACTGGTATTTGAATGAGCACTGCTTCGTTCTTGCAGGCTTTAACCTTGATGCGGGAACGGTCACTATGAACGACCCTATCAAGGGGATAATCGACTATAATATGGCGAAATTTGAGCAGCGTTTTGCGGAAATGCACCGTCAGGCTGTGGTAATTCTGCCTGCGTGAGGTTTTTGATATGGATATTGTGATAAAAAGCTTTGACGGTCTTTGTGATGATGCAAGGGCGATAAGAGAAGCGGTTTTTGTCCGTGAACAGGGCTTTGTAAATGAGTTTGATGAAATTGACGGAAATGCCGTTCATTTTGTGCTGTATGTTGACGGAAAGGCGGCGGGGACTTGCCGTATTTATTGCGGAAATGACAATGAATTTCATCTGGGACGGCTTGCGGTTATGTCGGAATATAGGGGAATGTCCCTCGGAAAAATGCTTATTTCGGGGGCGGAATGCTGTGCGTCGGCTATGGGTGCTGAGCTTATTACCCTTTCGGCACAGGTCAGAGTGAAGGATTTCTATGAAAAATGCGGTTATTCCGCTATTGGCGAGGAATATCTTGATGAAGATTGTCCGCATATAAAAATGGTAAAAAAGCTTTCGCTGCCAATATAGATACAATATGAATATTATGAACAGATAATGCAACTTTATATTTCTAAAGTTGCATTTTTAAATTGCTATATGTATTTGATAACTAAAAAGCGGGTAATTTTGCAAGTTGAATAGTTAGAAATTGCATAAATTTCAAAAAAGTGCTTGACAAATGCCCTGAAATGATATATAATACAATCATAGCAAACAGCAATGGCGCTGAGTTACACAATGGAGTGTAGCTTGGCGCCTATTTGTTTAGCTGAAAAATTTTTTTGACCGCACAGGGAGCGAAACATTACTTCGTTTCGGAAACAGCGGTCGGTACCTTGGGAGGGGTAAATATGGATAACTCGATCTTAGACACGGTACTGGGTGAGGTATTCGGTATATGGTTCCTTATCGGAGCTGCGCTGGTATTCTTCATGCAGGCAGGATTCGCAATGGTGGAAACAGGCTTCACACGAGCCAAAAACGCCGGAAACATTATTATGAAGAACCTTATGGACTTCTGTATCGGCGTTCCCATGTTCATTCTCATAGGCTTCAGCCTGCTGCTGGGCGAAGATGTTGCCGGTCTTATCGGCAAGCCCGGTTTCGACATTTTCACAGCATATGATAACTTTGATTGGTCCGGATTTGTATTTAATATGGTATTCTGTGCAACAACAGCTACTATCGTTTCCGGTGCAATGGCGGAAAGAACAAAATTCCTTTCCTATTGTATCTACTCGGCAATTATCAGCGGTCTTATTTATCCGATCGAAGCACATTGGATCTGGGGCGGCGGCTGGCTGGCACAGCTTGGTTTCCACGATTTCGCAGGCTCTTGTGCAATTCATATGGTCGGCGGTATCTCCGCTCTCATCGGCGCAAAGATCCTTG
>JAEDOB010000132.1 GCA_016302225.1 Oscillospiraceae bacterium
CTGCACAAAACCTATAAACACAAACTTTTTCACAGATTTTTTGTCCACTTTCTAAGGAAATACTGATTAATGGGTGTTCCCCCGCCGAAGGCGGGGGAACACCCACCTAGATACGTCACTTAGGCAACAAGAAAAATGAAGTTGTTTATTTATTCAGTGTTTCCCTAATCAGAGATTAGTATTATACAAATTAATTTTATCACATTTCACAAATTCTGTCAACACAAAATTTACAGACAAACTTTGGAAAAAAGCAACAAAAATCCCCGCATCGACACCTGTCCGATACGGGGACAAAATCACTCGGTCGTCAAATATCAGCCGAGAGCACTGATCTTAGCGTTAGCGTCATCTATCTGACCCTGAACATAGTCAGCGATAGTTTCTCTTGTGGTAGCCCAGTCGATACCTCTCATAGCGGAACGGATACCGTTCTCACCGCTGTCAACGATACCGGAAAGGTCGGTATTTACGCCTGTGTAAAGCTCGAATACGGGGTTAGCGGCAGTCAGCTGCTTAGCGGTCTTAGACATTTCAACCATTTCATCAGTCCAGCCGTAGTCATTTCTGAGCTTGTCCTCACCCAGCAGAAGAACGCCTTCATCGGTAGATGCAACTCTCTTGCAGTCCATAAATCTTGCAACGCCTGTGGGGTTAGAAGCACCCTTACACATTACAAATACTTCCATACCTGCACTGAGGTAGTAGTTGTCAGCCTCAGGATCCTTAGGCATGGGAACGAACATTACCTCGTCCTCTGTACCGAACTTAGCAGTCCAGATCTCGGGAGCGCCGTACAGTGCCCAGAGTCCGCAGGGATAGAAGAGCTCCTTGCCCTCACCCAGGAATGCAGGCTGCTCGGACCAGCCGAAGGGCTCCTTGTCCAGAACAAGGTTGTTCTGATACAGGTCATACATAAAGTTCATAACTCTTTCCATATTGGGATCGTTGATGTTGGAAACCAGCTGACCGTCCTTGATGCCGATGCAGGGAACGCCGGTTGTGAGCATGAGGCACTTTTCTGCCCAGTAGCCGTCAATACCGTGTCTGTCCTCATCGGGGTTACAGTAATCAAGAAGCAGCTGCTTAAATGTATCCCAAGTCCAGTTGCCTGCCGCAAACAGCTCTGCGGGATCCTCCAGACCGTAATCCTCAATAGTCTTTCTGTTGTAGATAACAACAGCGTCTGCGGTAATGTCGGTTACCATCATATAGTGCTTGCCGTTCAGAGCCAGCTGATCGTTTGCAGACTTGATGGGTGCCCAAAGCTCGCTGTCGTAGTCCATATAATCGTCAACAGGCTGGAACATACCCGACATTGCACCTGTGGGGAATGCGTCACCGTCGTTGGAGGGGAAGAAGTCTATTCCTTCACCGCCCAGAACGTAGTTGGAAAGGTCGGTATATCTTGTTCCCCACTGTGTAGGATACCACTTGATGGATCCGCCGTACTTTGTTTCAAAAAGCTCCAGCTCCAGAGGCTTGGACTTTCCGGAGGTATCGGGGTTGATATCCCATGTAGCGAGCCACTTGATCTCCTTGTTTTCAAGCTCGGCATCGGGGAGCTTCTCGGCAGCCGTTTCAATGACAGCCTGCTCGTCGTCCTTCAGAGTTTCGGTGTTGATGTCAACGCCCATAGTAGTAGTGGTGGTTGCTTCTGTGGTGTCTGCGGGAGCTGTTGTATCAGCACCGCCGCCTGCATTGCCGCTGTTAGAATCGCTTCCGCCGCCGCATGCGGTAAGACCTGCCATCATGGTGAGAGCAAGCATACCGGATATGATCTTCTTAGAATTCTTCATATTATTTCCTCCTGAATGATTGCGATTTTGTAACAGAATTGATTTGCTGTAATAAATCACTAAATATTATAGCATATGAAAAAAATAAAGTCAACGCCCTTTTCGCCTAATTTGATAACTCTGTTTTGTACAGTTTATCACATTAAACGTTTAAGGTGACATATCCGACAAACCCGACACTCCTAAACAGCTGCCTATTTGACCGACATCTATGTTTTTCTGTTGCTGCGGTAAGATATTTATTGTGGGTGTTCCCCCGCCTTCGGCGGGGGAACACCCATTGATCAGTATTTTTCTGTCAGCAAAAACAAATCCCGCCGCTTTATCGGAGCGGCGGGGATTTAAGGAGAAGTATTATGAAAAACCCAAAGGGTGTAATTGTTGGTTGCCGCCCCTAAGCTTGCCTTTTGGAACGGACGAATAGTAAAACAAACCATTATTTTTTTAGGTTATATCAAGCATCAGCGGTATTCCGCATATCTGCATAGCAAGCAAGCTCCGCCTTTCGGACGGAAATGATTTAAGGAGAATTTTCTCTGAAGGGCTGCCCCTTCCCGAGTACATTTACAGTATAAACCGCCAATGTGTTGATAATATGAAATCGGAATGAAAATCGGGGAAAATCTTTACTTTTCTTCCGCAGACGCCTTTTCAACTCTCAGCATATTTGTAGTTCCCGCAACTCCCAGAGGAATTCCCGCAGTCAGGACAACAATATCGCCGTCCTTTATCATGCCGCTTTTGACTGCCATGGAAAGTGCGTGGTCAAACAGCTCGTCGGTGCTGCTCTTTTCGTCGATAAGCAGCGGATAAACGCCCCATGAAAGATTCATCTGACGGAGAACCGTTTCGCTGGTGGTGCAGCCGATTATCATACAGCCGGGACGGAATTTCGAGATCATTCTCGCGGTAGTTCCCGATTTTGTCACGGTGATAACAGCCCTTGCGCCCAAATCGTGAGCGGTGGTAACGGTGGCATGGGAAATAGCGTTTGCAATGCTTGTGCTGTGGTCTGCGGCTCTTGCGTAAAGCCTGCTCTCGTAGTTAATGTCCTTTTCGGTAGTGCGGGCAATGAGTGCCATGGTCTGAACGGCTTCAACGGGGTGCTTGCCCGCCGCAGTTTCGCCCGACAGCATAATTGCCGATGTGCCGTCGTAGATGGCGTTTGCAACATCGGTTATCTCCGCTCTTGTGGGACGGGGATTTGTAATCATGGACTCCAGCATCTGAGTTGCGGTAATGACCTGCTTTCCCGCATTGTAGCCCCTCTTGATAATGTCCTTCTGAATAGCGGGTATCTGCTCAAAGGGTATCTCAACGCCCATATCGCCTCTTGCGACCATAATTCCGTCAGCCGCTTCAAGTATCTCGTCGATATTCTCAACGCCCTCCATATTTTCGATTTTTGCGATAATACGGGGATTGTACCAGCCAAGGCTGTGGCAGAATTTACGGAGATAGTTCACATCGGCAGCCGAACGAACGAAAGAAGCCGCAATAAAGTCAAACCCCGTCTTTGCGCCGAATTCCAGGTCGGACATATCCCGCTCGGACAGATAGGGCATAGACAGCTTTGCCCCGGGGATATTAACGCCCTTGTTGTTGGACAAAATGCCGCCGTTGACAACGGTGCAGGTTATCTCCTTGCCCGAAATTTTAGTAACTTTAAGCTCCACAACGCCGTCGTTTATAAGGATAGACATACCTATGCTGACATCTCCGGGCAGTCCCTTGAAGGAAACGGACGCTTTTTCGGCGGTGCAGACAATATCCTCGGTAGTGAGGATATAGGTGTCCCCGTCCTTTATTTCAACGGGCTTGTCGTCGGCAAATTTTCCCAGACGCACCTCGGGACCCTTGGTGTCCAGCATAGTCGCAATGGGAAGGGACAGCTTTTCACGCAGCCTTACCACCTGATTAAAACGCTTTTCATGGGTTTCATAGTCCCCGTGGGAAAAGTTGAAGCGAGCAACGTTCATGCCCGCAAGCATCATATTTTCCAGAATTTCGTCATTATCCGTAGCGGGACCTACCGTGCAGACAATTTTAGTTTTTCTCATTCTTTCCAGCTCCAATTCTATATTTTTTAATCAATACCTTAATAAACAACAAAAATTATTTTACGTTGAGCCACATTTGGACTAGGTATATGTTTCTATAAGTATAATATATCAGCCTGCAAAAGTCAATTCGGCAATTTCAACTATCAATTTTTGACATATATGTATTGTATGCCCAACAACGCCGATTATTCGGCATTTAACGGCAAAATAGGCATATCCCCCACAAAATATTTACCGAAATTTTACCCAAAACACCCCATCAGCCCCAACCATAGGCAGGTGTTCCCCCGCCTTCGGCGGGGGAACACCCATTAATCAGTATTTACCAATAACTCAACGCTCAATACAAACAATTCCACTCTCCACTTTTCACTCTCCACATTCATTCAACGTGTACCATAGTAACGCCCTCGCTCATTTTTATCCTATCCACCGAATAGTAAAAAAGCTCGCTGTTTTGGGGGACAGCCACAATATAGCGCAGCTCGGGCTCGTCACCCTCCTTGCCCACAAGTATCTCCGAAGAAATGACGGTTATGCCCGTCTTTCGGAAAACAGCGGCAATGCTCGGAACAGCCTCGTCCAGAGAAGCCGCCTTGACCGCAACGCACCTTGTTTCGCCATTTCCCATAAATATGTGACGTGCCATTCTCAGGGTGATAAGTATCATAACCGCCGCCGCAAATCCGCCGCCGTAAAATCCGCTGCCGAACGCCAGCCCCACGCAGGACACCGTCCAAAGGCTCGCAGCCGTAGTCAGTCCCTTAACGCTGAACCCCTCCTTCAGAATAGTTCCCGCACCCAGAAAGCCTATGCCGCTGATGACCTGCGCACCCAGCCTTGTGGGGTCAATGCTTGCCGTCCCCGCATATTTTATGCAGACAAATTCCGAGATAAGAGCAGTCAGCGCCGCCCCCGCACACACAAGGATATGCGTCCTTATTCCTGCGGGACGGTTGATGTGTTCCCTGTTATTTCCGATAATGCCGCCCGCCCATACAGCAGCAAGCAGCCTGAGAACAGTTTTCAGCATAAACGCAATATCTTCTGCGGGGATAAGCCCGTCAATAAACCTGTCTATCATAACCGCACCTCCTTTTTGTCATTATAACATATTCCGAAACGCCTGTAAATAACAATTTTGCATCAATAATTTTTTCTGAAAATGCCGTCCAAATCTGTTGACAAAGTATACTATTTTATGATACAATGATTTCGACAACATATATCTATGGAGGAATGCAAAATGAAAAACGGAAATATGTCCGGCAACAGCTCCTTTGTCACCGAAAAAATGGTCTTTATCCACATGATATTTATAGCAAGCGTATGTCTTCTCTTCGGAATAACAAATCTTATTTCAAACCACATTCTCATAGGTGTTATTACCCTTGTTATGGGCGCAATAGTACCCATAACAGTGTTTCTGCTGAAAAATAAGCTCTCTATCAATGTCAGAGGAATGATACTTACTCAGGCACAGCTGCTTGCGATCATCCTCATCTCCAGCGCAAAGCACGAGCTGCACGGAATGTTCTCCCTTATGCTCGCGTCAATGGCGGTAGGCTGTATCTATTTCAATAAAAGCAATCTGACAATACATTGGATAGTAATGGACGTTGCCGCATTGGGCGGACTGCTCATGCCCGCTTTCTTCTACGGCGAAGCTGCTATGGAACTCGTCATCAAAGGCATACTCGGTCTGAATGTTGGCGCAGTTCTGCTTATGTACCTTCTCAACAGCTGCAACAAGTCTATCGGGAAGGCTCAGGAAGCCCAAACGGAAGCCGAAGGTCTTTTAGGTCAGGTCAACAGCCAGATGGAAAGCACCCAGCAGCTTATGGACGAGAATGTAAGAGTTATTGACGCTATCGGTCAGATCTCCGCAAATCTCGAAGCAAGCATAGACAAAATGGAAATCGTTGCCGCATCGCTCAGTTCATCATGCGAGGAAGAGGAGCAGACCATTTCCGATATTGCAAACGATATTGCAAGCATTACCGAGGAAACCGAAAAGAGCCTTGCCGAAGCCGAAAAGACCGCCGCAGCCGCTCAAAAAAGCTCCGATATGCTTATTGAAAATAACGATGAAGTCAAGAAAATGGTCACCGCTATGTCGGATATTACCGAAGCGTCCCACAGGATCGAAGCCATTATCAAGGCTATTGAGGACATTGCATTCCAGACCAATATCCTAGCCCTGAATGCCGCCGTTGAAGCCGCAAGAGCAGGCACAGCGGGCAAGGGCTTTGCAGTTGTCGCCGACGAGGTGCGAAATCTCGCCACCAAGTCCGCCGAAGCCGCAAAGAACACCTCCGACCTTATACATACCTCCATCGAAGCGGTTGACAGGGGCACTGCTCTTGCCATGAACGTTGCCGACAGAATGAACGACGTTATCGCAATTTCCGCCGAAAGCTCCGAGCATGCAAGGTTTATCACCACACTGACGGAAAGTCAGGCAAGCTCCGCAGCGTCCGTTAAGGAGAAGATGTCGCAGATCTCCGTTGCAGTTGCAAGGAACTCTCAGAATGCGGTTGAAAGCTCCGAGGTTGCCCGTTCCGTTGCCGACGAAATCAGAAGAATGAATGATATTGTAAATTCTCAGGAAAACT
>JAEDOB010000133.1 GCA_016302225.1 Oscillospiraceae bacterium
ACGTTCCAGTGTTTTTTCGTAAAGTTCTTCCTTGCCTTTTATCGGAACAACATTCAGCCTGTCAATATCATGACCTTTTCTTTCGCAAATATCAGAGGGATAGAACTCCTTTAATGTGCATCTCTGACCCGTGGTTTCGTCGAGAGCGGTGTATGTAATGCAGAAACCGTCCTCACCCAGGCAGCGGCCGACCTTGTACCGTCCGCCGATAGTTTTGAGCATAGGGATATGATGCTCCTCGGGAGCATAGCTTTCAACATTGTAACCACAGTAAGGACAGAACTTCTTGCCTGTTGTAGTCTGAAGACAGGAGGGGCATATATTCATAAAAACTCTTCCTTTCAAGTCGTGTAATCCATTACAGAAAAATTGATTTTATTATAATAAACGACGAAAAACATTTACTTTGAATGAAATTAGGGGGCAGAAACATACACGACGTTTATTGTAATTTTAACATAAAAATATGCAAATATCAACGACAAAATGTTACAAAACAAAAAGTATTTATGAATGTATGCTGCCGTCAAATATGACATACAGCTGTCATATTCGGTATGCTACAATAGAATCACTGATTATAGCAACAATTCTTTTTATGAGTGCTGTACTTAGGTGGGTGTTCCCCCGCCTTCGGCGGGGGAACACCCATTAATCAATATTTTTCAATATTTCCATCAAATGTGAAAGGAAGAACACTTTGGAGCATATGAACGAATTTGAAAAACAGACATCACGGCTTTGGAAACTAATGGGCAGTCACAGCGTAATGGTGCTTTCTACCTGTGCCCATAACCGAGTGACCTCCCGCCCTATGAGCACAGTCATCATCGACGGGAAATTTTACTGTCAGACGGATATTAACTATCTGAAATGCAAACAGCTGTCCGAAAACCCCAATGCCGCACTTTCCTTCAAAAATTTCTCCATAGAGGGAATCTGCCGCATTATGGGCAAACCCACCGAACACGACTTTTTCATGAACGCCATGAAGGAGCATTTCCCATCAGCCGCCGAAAGATGGTCATCTATCCCCACGGAATGTCTGCTGGAAATTACCCCCACCCTTGTTTATCTCTGGGACTACGAAAATTCCAAGCCCTATATGGAATATTGGGATTTTCAAAGCAAAACCTATCGAAAGGAGTGGAAATAACATTCATTTTGCGGTCAGGGACAAGCAAAGCTCAGCCATTTCCTCGGGAGATTCCTTCATTCCGCCCGACAGCCAGCGCAGCACTATCCCCGTCAGTGCGCCCACCCAGGCGTATACCATATACTCGTCCTCTTTATCGGACAGCTTCATCAGAACATCAATAACGGAGCAGAGCAGCTTAAAGGACATACTTTGCGGCATATTTGCACCAAAAAGCAGTGCGACCTCCTTTTCATAGGTCTTGACCTTGCCGAAAAAGCCCGTGAACCACTGCTTTGCGTCGGTTTCGGCAGTCTTTCCCGCAAGGCTTTCCGAAAGCTGTCTTTCAAGGTCGGCGCAGATGTCTGCAATAACGTCCTCCTTGGTCTTGTAGTTTCTGTAAAATGACATTCTCGACACGCCCGAACGCTTCACAAGCTCCGTTACGGTTATCTTGTCAAAGGGCTTTAATGCAATAAGCTCCACAAGTGCCGTCTGGATACATTCCCTTGTTATCCTGTTTGACTCTTCGTTGGACGCTCTCAGCACGTCCCGAACCGTATCATTTTCCATTTTGCCTATCTCCTTCATGTAATAAGCCCCTCGATGTTACACTTTTTCGGTTTCCGTAACATCCGAGGGAAAAACTATTGATTTTTAGGAATTTCTATGCTAATATATAGGTGTTACAAATGTAACGGCGTTATAGTTGTAACATATACATATTTTATCACATATCCAAATAACAGTCAATAGGAAAGAAGAATTTTTATGATGATAGGTCAATATGATATTTACTCCCTGATGCTGGCTGCGGCAGTCATATCATTTCTGGGATTTGCCCTGGAAAACATATGGCTGGCACTTCGCAAGGGATATATGGATAACCGTAATATGACGCTCCCCTTCCTGCTGGGATACGGTCTGCTGGTCACGGGAATTTACGCTGTTATAGGCACTCCCGAGGAGCTGCACATTATCATTCCGCCGAAAATGTCCCTGAGGTCGCAGTACATTATCTATTTTCTGCTGTCGGCGGTGATAGTCAGCATCGGTGAGATACTTCTGGGAAAGACCGTTGAACACATCTTCGGCTTTGAGTATTGGAACTACGAAAGCCTTCCCCTGCACATCACCAAATACACCTCAGTCCCCACAAGCCTGGGCTTTGCGATGATAATCACCATATTTATGGGCAAATGCTTCCCTCGTCTGATGGAATTTATAGTATCCTTTGATGCCGACACGGTGCAGACAGCCGCCCTAATTTTGGGAACCGCAATGACCGCCGACTTCATCTGTTCCTTCGCAAAAATGTACAAAACACGTTCCCTCAACGTCCGTTACACAATTTATCTGTCCGATATAAAGGACACATTGAGAAAGGCAAAATACGCCTTGAAAGGATAATTCAAATGGAAAAGCTTGACTATAAAAAGCAGTTCAAAGACCTCTATCAGCCCCCGACTAAGCCGACAATTATCGACGTTCCCGAGATGATATTTTTCGCCGTGGACGGCACGGGCGACCCCAACACCGTCCCCGAATACAAGGAGGCAATGGAGATTCTCTACGGTCTGTCCTTCACCGTAAAAATGTCCAAAATGAACGGTACTCAGCCCGAAGGCTACTTTGAATATGTCGTTCCCCCGCTTGAAGGACTGTGGCGGCAGGAAGGCGTTCGCGGCATAGATTTTTTCCGAAAGGACAGCTTTATCTGGACATCAATGATACGCCAGCCCGAATTTGTCACCGAAGCTGTTTTTGAATCCGCCAAAGCTGCCCTTGCAAAGAAAAAGCCCCACCTTGATCTGTCCAAGGCAAGGCTTATGCGGTTTACCGAAGGTCTGTGCGTTCAGATAATGCACCGCGGTCCCTATGACGACGAGCCCGAAAACGTTGAAAAGATACGCAGCTTTGCCGAGAAAAACGGTTATGCCGAGGATTTCTCGGAAACCCGTCTGCACCACGAAATATATCTCTCCGACCCCAGAAAATGCGCCCCCGAACGGCTGAAAACCGTTATCCGTCACCCGATAATCGAGAAGCCGTTTAATTAAAGAATTACTGATTAATGGGTGTTCCCCCGCCTTCGGCGGGGGAACACCCCAAAAATAAGAAAAGTGCCTTTCCCCCGAATTTGTCGGAGAAAGGCACGGTTTTTATCAGTATCTCATTTCCCTTAACTTGAACGCCGAAATAAGCTCCTTTAGCATATTCGCCTGACCGGACAGCTCCTCGCTGGCGGCTGCGCTTTCCTCGGCAGTCGCAGAGTTTGTCTGAGTGACCTGAGAGATCTGCTCAATGCTCTGCACTATCTGATAAGCCTCGTCGGACTGTATCCTGCCCGCCTCGGCAATGCTGTCAACAATAGCCCTGACATCTTCCGACGCTTCCGCAGCCTTGTTCATAAGCTCGGCAGTTTCCGCAGCAACGGCATTTCCGTTCCGAACTGCAAGGATAGAATCCTGAATAAGCTTGGTGGTTTCGCCCGCAGCTTCAGCAGATTTGCCTGCAAGATTGCGCACTTCATCGGCAACAACAGCAAAGCCCTTTCCCGCCTCGCCCGCTCTGGCGGCTTCAACTGCCGCATTGAGGGCAAGAATATTTGTCTGGAACGCAATGTCCTCAATAGTCTTGATAATATTTCCTATCTTGTCGGAGGCGGCGTTAATATTATCCATGGCTCCCATAAGCGTGTGCATACGCTCGTTTGCCGCATTCATACCGTCAGCCGCATTTTTCATACCTGCTCTTGCACTGTCACAGCGTTCGGAGTTTTTGGAAATATGTGCGGACATATCCCCCATAGTCGCAGCCAGCTCCTCAATAGAGCTTGCCTGAGTTGTTGCACCCAAAGAAAGCGCCTGAGCACCGTCCGCAACCTGATCCGCACCTGTGGAAACCTGATCTGCGGCAATATTTATCCTGTTAAGCGTATCGCTCAGACGGTGGTTGATATTTTCCATAGATGTGTGCAGTCCGCTGTAATCACCGTTATACACCTCGGGACATTCCGAATTCACAAGGAAATTTCCCTCTGCCATTTCCATAAGAACGTGGTCTGTATCGCCTATTATCTTGTTAAGGTCGGAGATGATAACATCGGTAGTCTGGCTGAGAACTCCCGTTTCATCATTGTTGCGAACGATCGGCGCAGGAGTTGTCAGATCGCCCTCTGCTATCATTTTCAGGCGGTCGGTGCAAAGCCTGATGGGAGTGCCTATCCTGCCGCCCACAGCGAATGCAACTATGACGGAAACAGCAGCCGCAGCAGCTATCACAATTCCGCAGATAATAAGAGTTTTTATCATCTGACCTGTGAAATCCTTTGAATTTGCGGATATTGCAAGGCTCCAGCCGTCCGTGCCGTCAACGGGAGCATATGCAATAAGCATTCTTCCGCCGTCACCGCTGTACACATCAAAGCCTGTTTCGCCAGAGATCATTTTTCCGTGAATATCCGAAAGAGCAGTCAGCGACTTGTCCTCGGCGGCAGCCTTGGTAATGTTTTCGCCGTTCAGAATAGTTTCACCGTCAAGATCGGCAATGGTATTTCCCTCCTTGTCTATCATATAGGAGCGGCAGCTGTCGCTTATCTTAATGCTTCTCATAATGTCGTTGAGAAATTCCTCATTGGGCACGAAATATACACACCCCACAGGCTCGCTGCCCACAATTCCGTCCTTCCAGAGAGGAGCACCGACGATTATGGTTATCTTGCCCGTTATCTTTGAAACAAGGGGCTCGGAAACGGAAACATTGCCCTTCATTGCTTCGGCAAAATATTCCCTGTCGCTGTATGTATTTCCGTCAATGCCCTGACCGTTTGCGTCGATAAGGTTTCCCCGCTGACAGTTGTAGACCTGCGCCTTCATAGCCAATATTTCCTTTTTCTCTTCGACGGAAACATTCGGGTCGGACAGTGCGGCAATACCGCCCGCCTCCGATGAAAGGTTTTTGAACGCCTGAATTTCCCATTCCACACGTTCGGAAGCTACCTGAACGATAGTCCCCAGATCGGTTTCTATGCTCTGCATTGTGTTCCCATAGGTCAGGCTCAGATTGATAAATCCGAGCATCATCAGAGAAATGACCGACACAAGCACGATAGAAACTGTGATTTTTGACTTAATTGACTTCATAATTCATTGCACCTAAGTGCGTCCCCCGTCCCATAATTATTTTTCATGGCAAATATTATTACCGTTGACAATAAAATTTCCGAAACAAAAAATCTGCTCCCGAACAAGCGAGAACAGACTTTTTGTAAAAGGAAAGAAAGAGAAATAAAAAATGAAAGAAAGCGTAAGTTATGTATCTGTTCAAATGAATAAGATGATAGTCATAATTAACAGAAAAAGGTTTTGTGTACTATGTCTAATAATTTCAACATTTGCCCTTAACCTTTATCTATATTATACCATACTTTTTGAAAATGTGTAATGTATATTTTATATACCAAATATGCTATATTGATATAGCTATTTTAAATAATTTCACAAGCAATGCTGATACAAATCGACTAAATCAATCGCTTTTCTTGTTATTTCGGCAATCCTTCATACAAATATTTACAGTTTGACATTGCAGGAAAAGTGTGCTATACTATAATTACAAATCAAACGGGAGGCGAGAGGATGGAAAGAAAAAGCTACAAAATTTCACTGGGCGGAGTTGTGGCATCTCTCTGCCTGCTGATGATGTTTCTGACCGCCATTTTCCCGCCGTTTTCCATAGTCGTCCCCATGTTTACGGGAATGCTTATCGGCGTCGTTGCGGAGGAAGCTAACCGAAAATGGGCGCTTGTCACCTACGCAGCCGTGTCGGTGCTATGCCTGTTTATGACGCCCTCCTGCGAATCCACCATGCTTTTCATAATGTTTTTCGGGTACTATCCTGTCATAAAAGGTCTGCTGGACAAGCTGAAACCCGCTCCCATTCGCTGGATAGTCAAGCTTGTATGCTTTAACGTCCCCGTGGTGCTCTGCTACTGGATAATCGCCAATCTTTTCGGCATTTACGATATGTGGTCGGACTTTGATTTCCTCGGAAAATATCTTATCCCCGGGCTTCTTCTGCTGGCAAATTTTATGTTCCTTATGTATGATTACACCCTCGGCTCGGTGGCGATCATGTATGAAAAATGGTTCCGTCCGACTTATCTTTCGTCGCATAAAAAATAAAAAAACGTGTGAAGGGCGACCGTTCACACGTTTTTTTGTTTTGCGAATTTCCCTAACAACTGTTAGAGAAATACTGATTAATGGGTGTTCCCCCGCCTTCGGCGGGAGAACACCCACC
>JAEDOB010000134.1 GCA_016302225.1 Oscillospiraceae bacterium
AGGGTGCGCCTGTTATTGTCACAAAGAAAAATCTGGAAAAATCGGGCGGAAAGGCTAAGGCTGTTATCGTAAACTCGAAAAACGCCAACACCTGCAACGCCGACGGCGAGGAAAAGGCAATGAAAATGTGCAGCCTGACCGCCGACGCTTTGGGAATCAAGCCCGAGGAAGTTATTGTTGCGTCCACGGGCGTTATCGGGCAGATACTTCCCATTGAACCCATTGTGAAGGCAGTTCCCCGGCTGGTTGAAAAGCTGTCCTATACGGGAAATGTTGAAGCCGCAACTGCTATTATGACCACCGACACCGTTAAAAAGGAGTACGCCGTTAAGTTTACCGTTGGCGGAAAGGAATGTCACTTAGGCGGTATGGCAAAGGGCAGCGGTATGATACACCCCAATATGGCGACCACGCTTAACTTTATCACCACCGACTGCGCCGTTTCTCCCGAAATGCTGCAAAAGGCACTTTCGGAAATTGTCAAAATTACATACAACTGCCTGTCCGTTGACGGAGATCAGTCCACCAACGACACCTGTATGCTTATGGCAAACGGTCTGGCGGAAAATCCCGAAATTACCGAGGAAAACGCCGATTTTGCAACATTCAAGGACGCTCTCTATCAGGTAATGGCAAACCTGACCCGTATGCTTGCCAAGGACGGCGAGGGTGCCACAAAGCTTCTGACCTGCGTTTGCAGCGGTTCCCCCGACCTTGACACGGCAATTATCGTTGCAAAGAGCGTTATCCGTTCGCCCCTGTTCAAATGCGCAATGTTCGGCGCAGATGCTAACTGGGGACGTGTCCTCTGCGCTATCGGTTACGCAGAAGCGGATTTTGACATTAACAAGGTAGATGTTGACCTGGGCTCAAAGGCGGGAAAAATCGCCGTTTGCCGCAATGGTGCGGGTGTTGAGTTCTCCGAGGACGAGGCAAAGAAAATTCTCCTTGAAGATGAGATAGACATTCTCATTAATCTCAATGCGGGCAGCGTTTCCGCAACCGCCTGGGGCTGCGACCTTACATATGATTATGTCAAGATTAACGGGGATTACCGTTCATAAGCTATGCTTGAATACAAAGAGAAGGAAAAGGAAGAAATAAAGGTGGCTGTCGGCAGCGATGAGATCGGATTTTTTATGGAAACGCCCATAAAGATACCCGATGAAATCGTCGCTAGCTTTAACGGCGTACTTTTCGGCGGTGAACGTATCATTGCCGCAGCCCAAGGAAAAACCTGTCAGGGAAACTACTTAGAAAAGCTGATAGCAGTGATATGGACGCTGTTTTTCGGCTATGGTACGGCGTATCTGTGGCAGTATTTCCCGTTCTGCCTGTTGGGTATACCCTTTGTTGTTGTCGGGTTTATATTTCTGAAAACCTCGGGAATTGTTCGACAAAAAATACAGATAGCCGTTACCGACCAAAGGGTGCTTTTTCGTTGCGGCAGAAAATTCGGCGCTGTCTATCCCGAAAATATTGGAACAGCGAAAATATTTCCGTCAACGGACACGGGGCTTTTCGACCTGTCCTTTGAGGGAATGAAGGGGGATAAAAAGCTGGGGCTTGTTGATGAAATAGTCCTGAACGGCATCTGCTCAATGTCCGCCGAGGATTCCAAGTATATTGCCGCTGTTATCAACAGTATGAAGGAGCCGTAATGTTTGAGTATAAAGAAAAAGAAGCAATGGGCGTCGGCTTTGAGGACGCCGATATAGGCTTTTTCGCCGAAGCTCCCGTAAATGTCCCCGAAAAGCTTTTGCAGGAATTTGAAGGCGTCCTTCTCTCGGACGAAAGCATTATCGCCGCCGCAGAGGGAAAAACGGGCAAAGGGAATATAGCACTGAAAATGTTCGCTGTTTTTTGGACAGCCTTTGCGGTGTTCTGGACTGTGGGGGCTTCCATTGCGGGCGGGCTGTTCGGACTTTTCGGCGTTCCGTTTATCCTTGTGGGAATAGGTCAGCTTAAATCGGCAGGCTTTATCAGGCGGAAAATTCAGGCGGCAGTTACCGAGAAAAGGGTAATATTCCGCTGCGGCAGACAGATAGGTGCGGTCTATTACGAGGATCTGGGAGATGCCAAAATATTCCCCTCAGCCGACCCGCAGCTGTGCGACATAATGTTTGATTGGGTAACCAAGAAGAACACTAATCCTCTTGTCAGGGAGATAGCTTCGGGCGGGATATGTTCAATGTCCATAGATGATGCCGAAAATATCGCCGCAGTCATTAACAACAACCAAAGGAGTATCAGATAAAATGGAAAATATCATTTCAAATGAAATACGTTCAAAGGTGCTGATAGACGCACTGCCCTACATACAGAGGTATAACGGCAAGATCGTCGTTATCAAATACGGCGGAAACGCTATGACAAACGAGGTGCTCAAAGATGCCGTAATGAGCGACATTGTCCTGCTTTCGCTGGTCGGCGTAAAGGTCGTTCTCGTTCACGGCGGCGGTCCCGAAATAAACGATATGCTCAAAAGAGTTGGCATTGAAAGCAAGTTTATCAACGGTCTGAGATACACCGATGAAGCTACCGTTGACATCGTAAAAATGGTGCTTGCGGGCAAGGTCAACAAGGAGCTGGTGGCATATCTCAAGCAGCATAACGGAAACGCCCTCGGACTTTGCGGAATTGACGGGGGAATGCTTGTCGCCCATAAAATGGAGTCCGACCCTGACCTGGGCTTTGTGGGCGAGATAGACAGCGTAAACACCACGCCTATCACCGATGCGCTGGACAGGGGATATGTCCCCGTTATTGCAACAGTCGCCTGCGACAGCAAGGGACAGACTCTGAACGTCAACGCAGACACCGCAGCCGCCAGAATTGCCGCCGAGCTTCGTGCGGAAAATCTTATCCTTATGACCGATATTAAGGGACTTTTGAAGGACAAGGACGACGCTGACACCCTTATCCCCACGGTACAGGTCAGCGAGGTTCCGTTTATGAAGCGTCAGGGGATAATTTCGGGCGGAATGATACCGAAAATTGACTGCTGCGTTGAGGCGGTCAGACGAGGCGTTAAGAAAACCTGCATAATCGACGGACGTGTTCCTCATTCCATTCTTATCGAGCTGCTTTCAAATGAGGGCATTGGTACGCAGTTCATCTAATTTTTTGTAGGGGACGGGTTTCCCGTCCCGCTTCTGCCGGTAAAACTACCGAAATCTGCGGGCGGGTGAAACCAAAAGCATTTTATGCTTTGCCCCTACAAATCATAGTTTTGAGGTTGCTAAAGTATTTATATTTGCGTGGAAAGGAAGAAAAAAATGTCTACTATTGAGAAATTTAATGAGCATATAATGCCCACCTATGGGCGTTTTGATGTGGTTATGGAAAAGGGCGAGCATGAAACTGCCATCGACGAAAACGGCAAGAAATACATAGATTTCGGCAGCGGTATCGGCACAAATTCCCTCGGCTTCTGCGACAGCGAGTGGGCGGACGCCGTTTGCGCTCAGGTGCGTTCTGTTCAGCATACGTCCAACTATTATTACACAAAAACTCAGGCTGATTTAGCGGAAAAATTGTGCAGTCTGACGGGATATTCCAAGATATTTTTCGGAAATTCGGGCGCAGAAGCCAACGAGTGCGCCATTAAGCTGGCAAGGAAATATTCCTTCGACAAATACGGCAAGGATGCAGAACGTTTCAAGATAATCACCCTTGTGAACTCCTTCCACGGCAGAACCCTTTGCACTCTGTCCGCAACGGGTCAGGACGTTTTCCACAACTATTTCTTCCCCTTTGTGGACGGCTTCGTGAACGTGACCGCAAACGACATTGACGACCTGCGGGCAAAAATTGATGACAAGGTTTGCGCCGTAATGTTTGAGTGCGTTCAGGGCGAAGGCGGCGTAAATCCCCTTGATAAGGCGTTTGTGGACGAGATCTTCAAGCTTTGCGCCGAGAAGGACATTCTCACTGTTTGCGACGAGGTGCAGACGGGCATGGGCAGAACGGGAACCGTCCTTGCGTCGCAGCAGTACGGCGTTAAGCCCGACATTACCACACTTGCCAAGGGTATCGCAGGCGGTATTCCCATGGGTGCCTGCCTTGCAAATGAAAAGTGTGCGGACGTGCTGAACAAGGGCACTCACGGTTCCACATTCGGCGGAAATCCTATTGCCTGTGCGGGTGCAAATGTGGTATGCGACCGCCTTGCGTCCGACGGTTTCCTTGACGAGGTAAAGAAAAAGGGCGAATATTTCCGTGAAAAGCTCACCGCTATGGAAGGCGTTGAGGGCGTTGACGGAATGGGACTTATGCTCGGTATCCGCTTCACCGACAAGGAGAAAAAGGCTGCCGATGTCTGCAAAGCCTGTCTTGACAACGGTCTGTTGGTGCTGACGGCAAAGGAAAAGCTCCGTCTGCTGCCGCCGCTGACTGTTACATATGAGGAGATCGACAGGGGACTTGCTATCCTCGCCGAGCTGTTAAAATGATCGTCGGAATCATCACCGCCGCAGTTTGCGTTATACTATTTATAATGTATGAGCGGCTGAGAAAAAAGCTCCACGCCAAGACCGACTATCTCCGCCGTCCCGAAATACGCTGCGATGCGGAAATTCTGGACGTAAACAAGGTGACGTTCCACGACAAGGACGGCAGTGAGGTCACCAAAAAAGCGGCGATAATAAGTTTCCGAACGGCAAACTGCACCACCGTCCACCGATATACACGGAAATTTTTCCGACCCTATAAGCGGGGGGACAAAATAGTCCTCTATTACGACGGCGAAACCGACGAAGCCCTTATAGAACGGGACAATCCCGCCGCACTTGCCGACATTCTGCTGCTGCCTTTTATAATAGTATTGGTGATGGCGACAGTGCTGGCGTTTTCCGTATTCTGATAAGCTCGGGAAAACACTCCTATAAAAGCCGTTTATGCGGTAAAAAAATATGTTACAAATCATTTCACGGAGGTAAAATATGAAGCATCTTCTGAAAATGGCAGATCTCACAAAACAAGAGATCATAGAAATATTAAATTTGGCAGATCAGCTGAAATATGAGCTGAAACACGGCATTCCCCACAATCATTTAAAGGGCAAAACCTTGGGAATGATATTCCGCAAGGCGTCCACAAGGACTCGTGTTTCCTTTGAAACGGGAATGTATCAGCTGGGGGGTTACCCGCTGTTTCTGTCCTCGGAGGATATGCAGATAGTCCGGGGCGAGCCTGTCTGCGATACCGCACGCACCCTTTCCCGCTACCTGAACGGTCTGATGATACGCACCTACGACCAGCAGGAGGCGGAGGAGCTTGCCGAATACTGCTCAATTCCCGTTATTAACGGTCTGACCGATTACGCACACCCCTGTCAGGTGCTTGCCGATCTTATGACCGTCCGTGAGATGAAGGGCAGCTTTGACGGGCTGAAAATGTGCTATATCGGCGACGGCGACAATATGGCAAACTCCCTTATCAGGGGCTTTCTGACCGTGGGAATGACGGTTTCCGCCGCTTGTCCCGAGAAGTACCGTCCCGCCGAGGACGTACTGAAATTTGCCGAGGAAACGGGTCGCTTTGAGCTGACAACATCTCCCGAAAAGGCTGCCGAGGGCGCAGATGTCGTTATCACCGACGTTTGGGCGTCTATGGGCAAGGAGAGCGAGATAGAGCAGCGGAGAAAGGATTTTGCGGGCTATCAGGTGAACAGTCACATAATGTCCCTTGCAAAGCCCGATGCTATGGTAATGCACTGCCTTCCCGCCCATCGTGAGGAGGAGATCACTTCCGAGGTGTTCGAGGCTCACGCAGACGAAATTTTCGAGGAAACGGAGAACAGGCTCCACGCTCAGAAGGCGGTCATGGTCAAGCTGATGGCGTAAAAATGTACGAAAAAACGTAGGGAAACAATTTTTGCCCCGGCATTTTTTCTGTAAATCGGCATGATCAACAGTTACAAACCGATAAAGAAAAAACGCCTTTTGTAATCAAATTGTTACTTACAGAATGAATTTTCCCGCAAAAAATTGCACAAGTTAGTGATTTATACTCTATTTAACCAGAAAAGATATTTTAATTTTGTCATAATTGCTGATTGACACTTTTTGATTTACGTGTTAGAATAATAGCGTAATCTACGAAAGGCGAAAACGTATAAGTCATAGCCCGACGCAGCTTACATATTCATTATTGATTTCCATTTAAATTTGGAAATAAATAAATAAAAACAAGAAACAAAACAAGGAGGATTTTTTCATGAACATGAAAAAGACATTCGCTGGCGCAATGGCTGGCGCACTGGCCGTATCTGCAATGGCTACATCTGCTTCCGCTTCTATCCCCGGCCCCGGTGAGTACACCGTTGACCTGACTAAGGAAGCTGAATTCTTCGCAACCGTACAGTTCACATTTGATAACACCTACATCGTAGACAAGGACATCTACGAAAAGGGCGGCAACCT
>JAEDOB010000135.1 GCA_016302225.1 Oscillospiraceae bacterium
GGGATAGATGGATTCGAACCATCGGAATGACGGAGTCAAAGTCCGCTGCCTTACCGCTTGGCTATACCCCAATATTTAAGAGAGCCATCGGTGAGGTTTTCATCGGGGATTGTGTCCTCTCCCTGACGACTTTATTATTATATCACAGTTAAAACCAAAATGCAAGTGTTTTTTTGGATTTTTATCAGATTTGTATCAATGCACAAAAACAAATGGTATATATTTATTGAAATAGGCAATTATCAACAATAAAATCTCCAAAAACTATTACAATGTGCCCTTCACCTTTTAATGTGCGAAAGGCACACTGAAAAAATTGTATCATTTCAAAAGCTTTTTCAGATATTGTCCCGTGTAGGAAGTATCGCAGGCAGCGATCTCCTCGGGTGTGCCGCATTTCAGGATAGTACCGCCCTTGTTTCCGCCCTCGGGGCCTAAGTCAATTACATGGTCGGACACCTTTATCACGTCCAGATTGTGTTCAATGACCAGAACGGTATTTCCCGTATCTGTCAGCGCCTGAAGCACCTCAATAAGCTTCTGAACGTCGTATGAATGTAGTCCCGTTGTAGGCTCGTCCAGAATGTAGATCGTCCTGCCCGTGGCACGTTTGGACAGCTCGGTCGCCAGCTTGACACGCTGCGCCTCGCCGCCCGAAAGGGTAGTTGCGGGCTGACCCAGCTTAATATATCCAAGTCCCACATCACGCAGAGCCGCCAGCTTTCTTGCAATTTTCGGGATATTCGAGAAAAACTCCACGCCTTCGTCAACGGTCATTTCCAGAACATCGTGAATACTCTTGCCCTTGTACTTGACCTCCAGAGTTTCCCTGTTATACCGTTTGCCCTTGCAGACCTCGCAGGGAACGTAAATATCGGGGAGAAAGTGCATCTCGATCTTGATGATACCGTCGCCCTCGCAGGCTTCGCAGCGGCCGCCCTTGGTGTTAAAGGAAAATCTTCCCGAGGTGTAGCCCTTCATTTTTGCGTCGTTTGTCTGGGCGAAAAGGTCACGAATATCGTTGAAAACGCCGGTATATGTGGCAGGATTTGAACGGGGAGTCCTGCCGATGGGGGATTGGTCAATGGCAATTACCTTGTCAAGATTTTCCAGACCCTCCATGCTTTTAAATTTTCCGGGACGTATTTTGGCACGATTAAGCTTGCCTGCCAGATTTTTGTAGATTATCTCATTTACAAGAGATGATTTTCCCGAACCTGAAACGCCTGTTACGCAGGTAAATGTTCCCAGCGGAACAGAAACGTCAACATTTTTAAGGTTATTCTCGCAGGCACCCTTGACAGTAAGAAAATTACCGTTTCCGGGACGCCTTTTTTCGGGAACAGCTATCTTTCGTTTGCCGCTCAGGAATTGTCCTGTAATAGACTTTTCACATTTGAGAATTTCGTCGTAGGTTCCCGAGAATATTACCTCACCGCCGTGAACACCCGCATACGGACCAATATCCACAATATAGTCGGCAGCACGCATAGTGTCCTCATCGTGCTCAACAACGATCAGAGTGTTTCCCAAATCACGGAGCCGCTTCAAAGTGCCGATTAGCTTGTCATTATCCCGCTGATGCAGACCGATGCTTGGCTCATCGAGGATATACAGCACGCCCACCAGCGACGAACCGATCTGCGTTGCAAGGCGTATTCTCTGGCTTTCGCCGCCCGAAAGGGTAGAAGCCGCCCGTGAAAGCGTCAGATATTCCAGACCAACGCTGGAAAGAAATCCCAGCCTAGACTTTATCTCCTTGATAATTCTTTCGGCAATGAAAGCGTCACGCTCCGAAAGCTCAAGCTTATCGAAGAAATCAAGGCATTCCGATACGGATTTTCGGCAAAGCTCGCTGATATTGATGCCGCCCACAGTTACCGAAAGGCTCTCCTTTTTCAGCCTTTCGCCGTGACATTCGGGACACATTTCATCGCTCATACATTCCCGAATTTCGTCCTTTGACCATTCGCTGTTGGACTCACGGTAGCGGCGTTCCAGATTGTTGATAATGCCCTCAAATTCGGCATTGTACACGCTGCTGCCGAACTCGGTCTGACGGTGCAGACGCAGCTTCTGACCCTTTGTGCCGTACAGGAAAACGTCCACAACCTCCTTGGGAAGATCTTTTACGGGAGTATCCAACGAAATTCCGTAGAATTGCCCGATACCTCTGTAATACATCATTGCAATGGATTTGTCATCCAGAGAATTCCAGCCGCTCGCCTTGATTGCGCCCTGACGGATAGAAAGCTCCTTGTTCGGTATGATAAGGTCGGGGTCGATCTTCGAAAATACGCCCAGACCCGTGCATTTTTCACAGGCGCCGAAGGGGTTGTTGAAGGAAAACATTCTTGGTGTCAGCTCGTCTATGGAAATGTTATGCTCGGGGCAGGCATAGCTCTGGGAAAACAGCATTTCCTCGCCGTCGATAACGTCAACGATCAGCAGTCCGCCCGACACTGAGGACGCAGTTTCGATACTGTCGGTCAGTCGGGAGGTGATCTCGGGCTTAATAACAAGCCTGTCAACCACTATCTCTATATTGTGCTTTTTGTTCTTTTCAAGCTTGATCTCTTCCGAAAGGTCGTATATAATACCGTCACAGCGCACCCTTACAAAGCCCGAACGCTTGGCGGATTCCAGCTCCTTGACGTGTTCGCCCTTGCGTCCACGGATAATGGGGGCAAGCAGCTGAATTTTCGTACCTTCTGGCAGCTTCAGCACCTTGTCAACTATCTGGTCAACGGTCTGCTGGCGTATCTCTCTGCCGCATACAGGGCAGTGTGGGACACCTATTCTCGCATAAAGCAGACGGAGATAGTCGTATATCTCGGTGACCGTGCCCACGGTGGAACGGGGGTTTTTGGAGGTGGTTTTCTGGTCGATGGAAATAGCGGGGGAAAGTCCTTCAATGCTGTCAACATCGGGCTTTTCCATCTGTCCGAGAAACATTCTCGCATAGGAAGAAAGGCTCTCCATATATCTTCTCTGACCGTCCGCATAAATGGTATCGAACGCCATGGAAGATTTTCCCGAGCCGGAAAGCCCCGTCATAACAATAAGCTTGTCCCTTGGCAGCTCCAGATCTACGTTTTTTAGGTTATGCTCTCTGGCACCCTTTATAATAATTTTATCCTTTGCCATAGCTAACTCCTTAATTTGTAAACGTTAGTTTCGCACTTTTGTTCCATTATACTACTAATAATTTTAAATGTCAAGAATTCAAATGATAAGGTTTTATATTTGTATATTTTGCATATCAATAGATATATTGAGATATATCTGCATTTGGATATTTTGTATATCAAAATAAAAGACTGCCCTTAGTTCGGCAGTCTTTATTTTTTTGAGATTTTACCTTAGTTTAAACCAAAAGTGCGTCGTTCTCGGGCGGCTTTTGTGTAAGTCAAAGCTTTGTGCGGGGGACGGTCGCTCAACGCTTTTCTGTCCTCACCCGTCCTTTGCGGGTCGCTGCAGCTTACAAATTCAGTGAGCCGATATAAAGATCCAGCGCAAAAAATGCAAATACATAGAAAATGATAACAAGTGACATTGCCAGGACCGAGGTTCCGCCCTTTGCTGCCAGAGTTGCCCGAAGCTCGTAGGGATGGGTTTTCTTTCGTATTTTCGGGACGGTTTTCAGCACCTTTCGGTAGTACAGCCAGTTAGCGAAGCCGCTTGTTCCCAGCATAAAAACGTAGGTCAGAAT
The DNA here is from genome assembly GCA_016302225.1 of Oscillospiraceae bacterium. Taxonomy (GTDB): domain Bacteria; phylum Bacillota; class Clostridia; order Oscillospirales; family Ruminococcaceae; genus UMGS1889. The sequence continues at coordinate 3,713 of JAEDOB010000135.1, forward strand.
TGTGAACATTATGGAAAGTATCTGAAATGCCATACTGTGTATATCAAAATGAGCCGCAATATCCGAGATGAAACCGAAATTATACCGCACATCTGCGCCTACCCTTATAAAATTTGGGAAAGCAAGTAAAAGTCTGGTGATTATGCAAAGAACGGACGCAAGTATCATCTTGCGGTTGGCAAAATACAGCTCGGGGGCGAGAAGCGCAGACAGGTTCATACTGAATTTCGTTCCCGTCAGCTTGAAACGCTTGAACAGCGGCAGATAGTAGTGGGTGTTTTTGCCGATATAGTCCGCCATTTCGCAGACACGTGTATCTCCGTAAGGCTCATTGGGGTCGTATCCGCAGAGAGGGTCGGAGTAGTTTATGAGAAATGCCGTAAAGTCCTCGGGGGACATACCGTTTGCACTTTTCATGGTTTCCTCGGGTGTCATTCCGGGGCGGGAATAGCTTTCGTCGTGCACCTGAGATGCGATTGCCAGAGCCTGACCGCATCTTTGACAAAACGGCGTGCCTGCGGGATTTTCCAGACCGCATACGGGGCAGACAAGCTTGCCGTCGGGGGCAGACTTTGGCTTCTCGGCGGGGGCAGCATCTGATTTCCAGTCGCCGCCGCTTTTGTGAAGCTCGTGGTTTATACAGCTGCCTTCCTTTTCATAGCAGCTGCGGTGATAGGGCGTTCCGCATTCGGGGCAGACAACAATGTCGTCATCTTCCGCAAAGCGTTTGCCGCAGGATATACAGGTTGAACCTTTATAGTCAGGCATTCATTGACAGTCCTTTCAGTTACAATATATATAGTATATCATAAATTTTCCGAATAATCAATAGCACTTTGTCTTGCAACATGAAAATCAATTTCACATAATTTTATCAAATATGTTTATGTAAGGGCGACCATTGGTCACCCGCTGTGCCGCAGAAAGCCGAAAAATACAGCGTATCTGCGGGACGGGAAACCCGTCCCCTACAAAAATTCGTTAATTATGTTGTGAAAATTTCAAAAATTGATTTCCGCAGTCTTGCAAAAAATCGGGAATTGTGTATAATAATAGTATAGCAGGCGATTGTGTTAATTTGCTGAAATTGCTCTGAACATTTCACGAAACGATATACATATAAAATTCATATGACATCTTATAAAAGTTAAACAAAATCCGCCATAAATCCCTTTGTCGGGGGACGTATATATTATGAAAACCGACAGGACGGGTTGGCGAAAGCGAGGTGAACGGGTTGACCGAGAGGCAGTTTGATAATGCCGTCCAGCGAATACTTGACGGCGACAGGTCGGGGCTTCAGGATATTTACGAGGAATACGGCAAGATGATATTCGGCACGGTAATGTCGGTGGTAAAGTCGCCCCACGATGCCGAGGATATTACTTCCGATTTCTTCATCAGGCTATGGTCTATTGCAGATACATATGTGGGCGGAAACGGTCACAGGCGATGGCTGGCGGCTATTGCACGGAATATGGCAATAGACCATATCAGGCGGAAAAAACGTGAAACCGTTGCCCATGAGGACAGCTGCCTTGAAGATACACCGTCTGACGAACATCTGGAGGACAGCGTGACCGACAGGCTTACCGTTACAGCGGCGGTCGACAGTCTGGAGGAAACGGAGCGGGAGATAATCAATCTGAAATTTATCTCCCAGCTGACATTCTCCGAAATATCGAAAATACTGAAAAAGCCTTTGGGTACCGTGACCTGGAAATACCGAAAGGCTCTGGAAAAGCTAAGGAGGTGCATACCCGATGAAAGGCTCATTTGAAGATAAGCTTATGGAAAAGTATCAGGGCGAAATGTCGCAGTATGCGCCCGATATGGACAAAATGTGGGACAGAATAGAAGCAGGTCTTGAAGAGCGTTCTCCCCGAGCAAAGAAGATAGTTATGCACAGCCGAAAGCGAGCTGCGGCTATCTGGGCGGCTGCGGCGATAATTCTCATTCCCGTGGGCTATCGGGCTTTGCAGTTCTCGGAAAATTCCATAAACAACAGTGATATGGCGGTGTCTGACAATATAACAGATGGGGCGTCAAACGACGGTCATTTTGATTTGGCGGAAGAAGCGGCTGCTGAGGACTGCGAACCGTCCGTGGACAGTTCCCCAGCAGGGCATCTCCCCGAAAAAATGGATTACACCGAGCTGAATTTCCCGAGGAGTGAGGCAATGTCCAATATGCCCGAGATAGAAAACGAGTGTGTGGCGTACTTTGTGGAGAGTGATGTTCTCAGTCAGACAGAGCGTTTTGTTGATGTGAAGGTCAGGTCGGCAAGCTATAATGAGGCTGAAAATGCCGTTGAATACGAGCTTTATGATGTTCTTGAAGATACTATTTTGAACGTTTCCACAGCTGTCGGAAACGGCGAAAACAACACCCTTTGCTCCGACCGATATGTCCTAAAAATTGGACACGAATATATTCTTCCTCTCGGCGAGCGGGACGGGAAATATTACATTGTGTTCCCCTCCGCACCGCAGACAGAGCTTACGGAGGACGGCTATGCTGTGTTCCACAATGGCTGGACTTCGCTTATGGAGAATGAAACAGCGTATCTGGAATGCCCCCGAAACGGAAAGGACGACTATTTCTACGACAGAATGGCAGTGACATTTGCGGAAAATATTGAAATATACTATTGAAAGGATCGATATTT
>JAEDOB010000136.1 GCA_016302225.1 Oscillospiraceae bacterium
TGAGCCGTACTTATCCCATTAAGCGTTTTTATTGCTGTTTGCACCTTAATAGGGTCAACGGAATGGATATATGCAACAAGGCACGTCACTAAAAATTTTTCGATAATAATAAAAGGTGAAAAATCTGCTGTCTGTGCCTTTAACGAATAAAATCCGTCCTCCGAGGAAAAAGCACCGCACCGAGTACTGCCGCCCGCATTTCAGCGTCAATTATGCGGCTTTTAGATTGAATCGGCTGCCCGAAATTATTCGGACGGCGGGGAATTTCCGCTCGGGATATTGAAATCATTCGTTTGCATTTTTAGTTTTAAACAGGTGCTTTTTGGGATTCGAGCCCACCTTGAAAAAGGCTGCCAACTATTGCTGTACGCACCTGACACGGCTCAATTTTGACTGCGGCGTTCATCGAGAACTAATGCTATTGATAGCATGGAGAGTTCAACTCCGCCTCCGCCGTGGCTGTCGTATGCTGTCTGAGCCATTCTATTTAAAGGCGTTACCCTTTGACAACGCCCACTGTAAAGAGCTTTTTAACGGGTTCTGTAAGGTCATGCTGATTTGCCATTACCTCGTCAATGTCCTTGTATGCGAAACGTGATTCCTCCGCAACGTCGGATTTCTTGTGCTTTCCGAGGACGACATTCAGCGATTTCAAATCGTTCATGACCTTATCCACCGCAAAATTCTGCACTGCCGCAGTTCTGGAATATCTCCGTCCTGCGCCGTGAGAGGAGGACATAAAGCTGTCGGGATCACCCTTTCCTCTGACAATGTAGCTGTATGAGCCCATTGCCCCGGGGATAATGGACAGCTCGCCGTCCCGTGCGCTTATGACACCCTTACGATGCACCCAGACGTCCTCGTCAAAGTGATTTTCAAGGGCGGCATAGTTGTGGTGGCAGTTTATTTCGGAGGAATATTCGGGGACAATTCCCGTGTATTTCTCCACATATCTTGAGAATATCTCCTTGACCTTGGACAGCATTGCGGCACGGTTTTCGTAAGCGAAATCCATGGAAAGCTGCATCCAGTCAAGATAGCGTTTGCCCTCATCGGAATCCGCAGGAAGGAAGGGGAGCCGCCATTCTGCGGGGACTGAGCTGTGCCATCTTTCGTTTAACTCATTTGCGATGTTATTGAAATATTCGCAGACACGGTAGCCGAAATTTCTGCTGCCCGAGTGGAGCATAATGGTGCAAAGCCCGCTTTCGTCCTCCTGCAATTCTATGAAATGGTTGCCGCCGCCCAGGGTTCCTATCTGGAAATATCCGTCGGAAATATTCTCGGCAAGAACGGTGTCCCTTTCATATTTGGAAAGCTCCTCCTTTGCCCTGTCAAGGACGTTAGAGGGCTGCGGGGTCTTGTAATGGTTGAAGCCTGTGGGGATATTTCTGAGAATGTCGCCCACAATTGCCTGAAGCAGAGTGCCGTTTCCCGTAATAGTTTCACGGAGCAGCGAAACGGGGACATTTGTCTGAACAAAGCCCATTCCGCAGCCGATGTCAACGCCTACCGCATTGGGGATAACAGCATTTTTGCAGGCAATAACGCCGCCTATGGGCATTCCCTTTCCCGTGTGAGTATCGGGCATAAGAGCGACCCATTTGTGTATAAAGGGGAGCTGCGAAAGGTGTTTTGCCTGTTCAAGACAGCTGTCCTCTATCCCGTCCTTTTCTGTCCATATCTTGATTGGTTTTGCATTGTCATCGCTGTACACGAACATTTTTCTGACCGCCTTTCGTTTTAGTTTCGGTTGTGTTCCTTAGCGTGATTACATCATACACCCGTTTCGGAAAAAAATCATTTAAAAAAATCTGCGAACTGTAAAAACCATATTGCAATCTTATGAAATATCTGCTATTATAAATAGGAAAGAGATGGCATATTTTATTGTAAAAAAGGTTGGTGACGGTTATGAGCGGATTTTCCGAGCTGATAAAAAGCTTCGATAAAACACGTGATTACGTCCGTGATTTCTTCATCTACGGCTTTAAGGTGCGAAACGAGTTTGACCGAAAGAGTGCCCGCACCTATGATGACGAAAAGCGCCGTGTGGAAAGCTGGCTGGGTGATTTTCTGCGCTATGACAGCAGCGAAAGGGGCAAGCAGGTTTCTATCTCCGTGGACAGCGGGCGTGTCCCCGAAAATCCGCTTTACAAGGCGTTTTACTCAAAAAGCTTTACGGATAATGACATTCGTCTGCATTTTCTGATAATGGATATTCTTTCCGACGGCGAATCCCTGACCGTCAAGGAGCTGACAAACCGTCTTGATGAGGAATATGGTGCATTTTTCGACGAACAGACTGTTCGCAACAAGCTGAAAGAATATGTTTCCGAGGGAATTTTTATCTCGGAAAAGCGTGGAAAGACCGACTATTTCTCCCTTTCCCCCGACACGTCGGACAGCTTTTTCGGCGAATATGAGGGTTTGGACGATGCTGTGAAATTATTTTCGGAAGCGTCGGAATTCGGTGTTGCGGGAAACAGTATGCTGAAAACGGCGGGGCTGTCAAACGATATTTTCCTGATGAAGCACAACTACATTGTTCATGCCCTGGAGGACGAAATTCTGCTGAAAATAACCGAGCTGATAGAGCAAAAGCATTACATAACCGCTGTTAATTTCGGCAAACGAAACGCCGCTTCGGAGAATTACGGTATTCCGCTGAAAATCTACACCTCATCGCAGACGGGCAGGCGGTATCTGGTCATGTATCTGCCCTTATACAAGCGGCTGAACTCCTTTCGGCTGGATTTTATCAAGTCTGTTCGTGACGGCGGGGAGTGTCCCGATTATGACAAATATGCGGAATTTCTCAGCAAAAATGAGGGGAAATGCTTCGGCGTGTCCTTCGGAAATCGTCAGGAATTCGGCAGTATGGAGGCTTTGCGGATAACATTTTCCGCCGACGAGGAACGGGAGAAATTCATCATCGACCGCCTCAATCGTGAGAAACGCTGCTGCACCGTGGAGAAGGTCGGCGACAACCTTTTTATGCTGACCGCCGAGGTGTTCGACGTGAACGAAATGATGCACTGGGTGAAAAGCTTTATCGGCAGAATTGTCCGAATTGAGGGCGGAAACGAGGAAATTATCAGCCGCTTTTACCGTGATATTTCCCGTATGCACCGCATTTACTGCAGGGAGGAGGAAACCGTATGAACATTTTCAGCGAAATTTACGGCGCATATTTTCGGGTAGTTGAGCGGCTACTTTCTCTTGAAAAATTTGATAAATCGGAGATACGTGATGCCATTGAATGTGAAGCCTTCCGAGATTCCTTGCTGTTTATCGAGCCGAAGCTTCTGCCGAAAAAGGACAGTTCCTCCGACTGGGGACTTATCTTGCGGAATGATGACGGCAGCTTTTCTCCCGTGACGCAAAATGAGCCGCCGAAAATCGTTACCGAGTTGCAAAAACGCTGGCTGAAGGCGAAGCTGTCCGACCCTAGATTTGCACTTTTTTTCGGGGACGACACTTTGGAACGTCTGACAAAGCGTCTGGAGAATGTGAAGCCGCTGTACGACCCGAACTGTTTCCGCTGCTTTGACGTTTACGCTGACGGTGACGATTATTCCGACCCGAATTACAGGAAAAATTTTCGGACGGTGCTGGTTGCGGTCAAGAAGCGTGAGGTTCTGAAAATCGACTTTGTTTCTGGCAAAAACGAGCCGATGTTCGGACAGTATCTGCCAATAAAAATCGAATATTCCCGAAAAAATGACAAGTTTCGGGTGTTCTGCTATCGTATGCGCTGCGGACAATTTTCGGGGATAACGGTGCTGAACATCGGCAGAATGACAAGCGTAAAAGCCACGGGGATATGCTTTCCCGTTCCTCATGCAGACCTTGATGAAACCGATAAATTGTTCAAGGAACGCCGCTGCAAGGAGCCTGTTTTGGTGGAGGTCAGCAGCGAGCGCAACGGCATTGAGCGGTTTATGATGGAATTTGCTAGCTTTGAAAAGCAGACCGAGCTTGATATGTCGGCGGGGAAATGTATGGTTCGCATTTGGTACGACAGTCAGGATGAAACGGAGCTGCTGATACGCTTGCTGGGGTTTGGTCCCGTCCTCAGAATAATTGGTCCCGAAAGCTTTAGGAAACAGGCTGCCGAGCGTGTGGAAAGGCAGTATAGGTTGCTGTTTTCGGGAAATGAGGGAAATTTGTCTTGCAATTTGCAGGAGGATATGGTATAATTTAGAAAAATCCAACGAAAGGACAGTTTATATGAAAATCTGCATTTTCGCAGCTCTATGCAAGGAATGACGGATTGCATAGAGATTTGACATAGGGGGGCACCCCTTCCGTCAGACCTTGCATTTTTTGACAAAAAATCAAAAAGGAGCAAGGTTTAATGAATACATTTAAAGAACTCAAAACATTTATTATACTGTGGCTTACACAGTCATTTTCCGCACTAGGCAGTGCAATGACGAATTTTGCACTGGTCATCTGGCTTTATAACGACAGCGGTTCGGCGTTGACAACGGCACTTCTGACTGTTTGCTCTTATGCACCCTATGTTCTAATGAGCATTTTTGCGGGTGCCCTCAGCGACCGTTGGAACAAGAAAACGGTTATGCTGGTCTGCGACAGCTTTGCGGCAGCCTGCACGGTTGCGGTGCTTATTCTGTTGAAAATGGGCTGCTTGGAGGTATGGCATCTTTATCTTTTAAACGCATTGAACGGCTTGATGAACACCATTCAGCAGCCTGCTTCTGACGTTGCGTCAACGCTGCTCATTCCCAAAAAGCATTATCAGAAGGCAAGCGGAATGCGTTCGTTTTCCAATTCCCTTGTGTCGATTTTAACACCTGCTTTTGCAGCTGCTGTGATGGCGTTTGCGGGCATAGAGGCGGTCATCTTCTTTGACCTGACAACGTTTTTTGCGGCGTTTTTCGTGCTGGTGTTTTTCATAAAAATCCCCGAACCCGATAGAAAATTGGAAGAAAAGGAAAGCGTTTTGCAGGCGGCGAAGGGCGGACTAATCTATCTGAGGGACAACAAGGGTATTTTGTGGCTGATACTGTTTCTGGCGGCGATAAATTTCATTGCCTCCATTTATCAGGCGGTGCTTCCTGCAATGGTGCTGTCAAAAAGCAGCGAAACCGCACTGGGGTTTGTCAACTCCTGTGTTGGCATAGCGACCTTGGCGGGCAGTGTTCTGGCAACGCTGATGCCTGCTCCAAAAAGCAGAGTAAGGGTCATTTGCATCTGCCTGTTTTTTTCAATGAGTACGGAAAACTTTCTGCTTGCTTTCGGAAATACTCCCGTCATGTGGTGTATTGGGGCTATTCTTGGCTGGCTGCCCATTCCGCTTATGGGTGCAAATCTGGACGTTATTCTGCGGACAAATATCCCCGCAGAAATGCAGGGGAGAGTTTATTCCGCAAGAAACACGCTGCAATTTTTCACTATTCCCGTGGGATATTTCCTTGGCGGACTGCTGACAGACAGCGTTTTTGAGCCGTTTATGTCAGACAAAGCGGGGACGCTTCTGAATCTGCTTTTCGGCACGGGAAAGGGTTCGGGGGCGGCGCTGCTCTTCTTTGTTATCGGAATAGCGGGTGTGGCAGTCTGCCTTATCTTCCCGAAAATCAAGTATATTAAAGAGATGGAATAGTTAAACGTTCCTGTTCGGCAGCCTTCAAGGAAGCTTGGGGGCTGCTTTTGCATATTTTCAGAAAAAATTTTAAAAATCTCTTGACTTTGACATCGTGTCATATAATTATATTAATCCTTCATCAATATATAGACAAAAACGCCAAATAGTTTACATTATTTCACGAACTTCCATTCAACAGACAATCTAACAGATTATTAACTCTCTTCCGTTGGTATTCAATTTTTCTCATTCCACTAAAATGTAAAGCAGGGTAAAGAGGGCTGAATAATATGAAAGGGTGAGTAAAAAATCAAACTCACCAACTCCACAACGGCAAGGAGTAAAGCAACAAACGTAATCAATCTAACAATAGAAATCAATACTATATCACCAATTCCAAATGTAAAGCAGGGTAAAGAGGGTGGGGTGAAAGGAAAGGGGATTGCAAAGGGGGAAACGTTAGGGGCGGGGGAAACTCCCTGCTTTGCGTTAGGGTTTGTTGTGTCCCCCGCCCATATAGTTTCCCCCTTTGCGGGAGAGCCACAAAGTTATGAATGCCACAAAAGTGGGTGAGAGAAAAGAACGTGGAAAAAGAAATGCTTAATTTCCAATAGGCGCAACAGAAATATGCTTGCAAGATAGTCTATATGCTGATAGAAGATTAGTATTAGATAGAACTGCTTATGCCCGTTAAAAAGATAAACGGCTGAAAAACATTTCATA
>JAEDOB010000137.1 GCA_016302225.1 Oscillospiraceae bacterium
GAAAACAGCGAAACGGAAATGATGCAGACGCTGTTTGCTCTGTGGACAACATTGTATAAAAATCTTGACCTGTCCGAAAATAAGGAGCGTTATGACGGCAGCCTGAATATTGTCCGACGTATGCTGCGGTTCGTCCACGACAACTATAAGCAGAAGATAACTCTTAACGACCTGTGCAGAGCGGGCGGCGTGGGAAAGACCTGCTGTTCGGAGCTTTTTCGGAAATATGTAAGCTGTTCCGCAATAGAATATGTTATCAACTACCGAATCACAAAAAGCATTGAACTGCTGCTGAACACCGATATGTCCGTCACCGAAATTGCCCTTGAAACGGGCTTTTCGGGGGGGAGCTTTTACGCTGAAACCTTTCGGAAAAAGCTGGGGCTGTCACCGCAGGAATTCAGGAAAAAGGGGAAAATATGAGCTATTTATATGTAATGAAAACTCAGCTGATACGCAGCTTTACCTACCGTTTTGACGTTTACGGAAATATTATTATGCAGACTATAATTATGGTGACAACGGCGTTTTTCTGGAGGGCGCTGTTCGGCAGCGGCAGTTTCGGAAACGGTATGACCGCCGACAGTATGCTGACCTATACCATTATTTCCTCGGCAATGTCGGTGCTGTTTACCACAGGCGTTGAGCGGAGAATTCAGAGAAGCGTTCAGCAGGGCAGCATTTCCGTTGAGATGATACACCCCATAAACCTGTTCGGCGTGTATTTTGCGGAGGATATGGGAACGATACTTGCGCTGCTTTTTCAGAATCTGCTGCCTATAATAATCATCGGAAGTCTGGTCATAAAGGTGCCTGTTATCGCTTCCGTTTCGGCGATACCGATGTTTGCCGCTAGCCTTGTCCTGTCAATGGGGATAAACTGGCTGCTTGCCGCAATTTTCGGAATGTGGGCATTCACCGCCGTTGAGATGGACGCACTAATTCAGGTGAAAAAGCATCTCCTCAGGCTGCTTTCGGGCAGCATTATCCCAATTTGGTTTTTCCCCGACAGCCTTAGGGCGGTGCTTGAAGCTTTGCCATTTGTCTACATTTATCAGCTGCCCTTGGATATTTACGTAGGCAGCGCATCGACGGAGGATATTCTCCGCAGAATGGTCATTCAGGTTATATGGTTTGCAATATTGGGGACGGTTTTCTTTATTCTTCAAAAACGAGTTCTGGGAAAAGTTATGGTGCAGGGGGGCTGAATTATGCGTAAGCTTTTAGACACTTTATGGCATTATCTTGATGTTACCCTTTGCAACATTAAGCTTGCGCTGATGGTAATGATAGAATATCCCGCAAGCATCGCAGGCTGGCTTATCTCAAACCCAATTCAGTTCATTGTGGGATTTGCCACAATAAAATTTGTAGTGGCGCAGTTTGGCGAGATAAACGGCTGGAATTACGGACAGCTGGCGTTTTTGTACGGGCTTTCGGTTATCTCTCACGCCGTTTCCATGATGTTTTTTGTGCAGGGCTGGTTTATGGGCTACTCCGTTATTGAGGGCGATTTTGACCGTTTTCTCACAAGACCGCTGGGAGTCCTCTATCAGTTTTTCTTTACGACCTTCAACATTTTCGGGATAACCGACCTTATCCCGGGGATAGTCGTGTTCATCTACGGCTGCATTGAAACGGGATTTCGGTTTACGTTTGGAAATGCTGTCGGCATAATCGTTATGATAATCGGTGCGGCGTTTATCCGAGGGGGAATTTACATAATGCTGGGTTCAACTTCGTTCTGGACAAAAAGTGCCAACGATTTCGGACAGTACACGCAGGAAATTTTCGATAAATCCACTATGTATCCCATTTCTATGTACCCCGAATCGCTGCAGTTTATCCTGACCTATCTGATACCCATAGGCTGGGTGTCCTTCTATCCCGTTTCGGGGCTGATGGGCATTGAAACGGCTGTTGGTATCGGTTCGGGAAATGTGTGGATAACCTTCGCCGTGGGAATTATTGTAATGCTGGCGGCGGGACTGATGTTCAAGATAGGTTTAAGGCGATACGAGAGTGCGGGAAACTGATTGAGAGGCTTCAAAATGATAAGAGTGAATGATTTACATAAGGAATACCACGTTGTGAAAAAGGGCAGCGGGCTTGGCGGTGCGGTCAAGGGGCTTTTCAAGTCGGAAAAGCTGACTGTGAATGCGGTAAACGGGCTGAATTTTCACATAAACGAGGGCGAAATCGTGGGATTTATCGGTCCCAACGGTTCGGGAAAAAGCACCACTATCAAAATGATGACGGGCATTCTCACCCCCACAAGCGGAGAAGTCCTTATAAACGGACAGAATATCACCAAGCACCGAAAAGAGGCGGTTCGTGATATCGGCGTTGTGTTCGGTCAGCGAACTCAGCTTAACTGGGATCTGCGCCTTGAGGAAAGCTTTGAGCTGCTTCGGCACATTTACAGGATAGACAAAAAGCAGTACAGCGAAACTCTTGAGGTCATGGACGAAATTCTCGGCATCGGGGAGATACTTTCAAAGCCTGTCCGACAAATGTCGCTGGGACAGCGTATGAAGGGCGATCTGGCGGCGTCTATGCTCCATTCGCCGAAGGTGCTGTTCCTCGACGAGCCGACTATCGGGCTGGACGTGGGCACGAAGTATTCTCTGCGAAAATTCATCAAGGAGATAAACAGGCTGCGGAAAACCACCGTTATCCTCACAACTCACGATTTAGGTGACATACAGGAGCTGTGTGAGCGGATAATCATCATCAACGGCGGCGTTATGATGGAGGACGGAAATCTTTCGGAGATAGTCGAGCGAATTGCGCCTTACCGCACCTTGAAGGTGGAGTTTTACGACAGCGACATTCCCAAGCACGAGCGGGCGGAGCTTATTTCCGAGGATAACAATGTGGCGTACTACAAGTTTTTCAAGTCGGAAATGACTGCCGCCGAGCTTATCCGTGACCTGTCCGATAAAAAGGTCATAAAGGATATTTCCATTGAAGAAGCGGGCATTGACGATATTATCAGGATAGCATACGGAATCAAAAATGCGGAGTGAAAAAATGTTGCAAGTCTTATCATGGGCTTGCGGCATTTTGTATATTTTTAGCGACACGGCAGATAATAACCACATACCACAAAACACAGAAGGGAATGGTAAACTATGGAATTTCTTAATCTTGCGGGGACTGCGCTGCTGTCGGTCATCGTAATATTTATTCTCACAAAGCTGATGGGCAACAAGCAGCTGTCCCAAATAAATATGTTTGACTACATTATCGGCATAACTATCGGTTCAATTGCCGCCGAAATGGCTACCGAAATTGAAGGGAATATGTGGCAGCCGCTGACGGCAATGGCGATCTATGCGGCGGTTTCCATGCTTATCACATTTATCGGGATAAAATCGGTGAAATTCCGTAAATTTATCTACGGGAAAACCGTTATCCTGTACGACAACGGCAAGCTTTTCGGGGACAATCTGCGTAAGGCGGGAATCGACCTGAACGAGTTTCTTATGCAGTGCCGAAATGCGGGATATTTCGACCTTTCCGAGATAAAGACCGCCATTCAGGAAACTAACGGTCACATCAGCTTTCTGCCTGCGTCGGACAGCCGTCCCGTTACTCCGAAGGACATACACATCAAGACAAAGGAAAGCAGCATTTCCCCCAATGTCATAATCGACGGAAAGATAATCAGCGAGGCTCTCCGCAACACGGGAAACAACGAGGTGTGGCTGCGGAACAAGCTGTCCGAACACGGCATAAAGGACGTGGGGGACGTGTTTCTCGGTGTCTGCGTCAACGGAAATGAGCTGCAGGTTTTCCGCCGTGACGGGGGAGGACAAAGGGAGGTTTTCGAGTGATTTTTCGCTCTGAAAAAGTTGCAGAAATTGTATTATGCAAATTGCACAACAACTTTCAACAACTGTGTTGTATCAAACGAATTTTTCTATATCCAAATTAATTCATTTAAAACTACTAGACAAATCACAAATATTGGAATATAATTATATACAAAGGCTGATGAATTTAAACGGTTTCGTTTATTCAAACCTGACAGCATTGGCGGATCTGTTCTTGGATATGTCATAATCGGTCGTATTGCACAACTTCTTGGGAGCGAGGTGTTTGCCGTGGATAAAAATAGGGATATGAAGCGCAGGCTTATGCTTTCGGTGAGCGCTTTTGCATTTTCGGTCACTATGCTGACCACAGGCGTTCAGGCTGCTCACACGGGCGACGCAGAGCTTACAGACATCATGAACATCGCAGGAAGTGCATATTCATCACAGCTTTCCCAGAATAAGAAGATCGAAAACGGCGACGAATCTGCCGAATATGAGGAGTACAAAAAGAAGCTTCAGGAGGAGATATTCCGTATTGTTGGTTCCAGATATTCCCAGATATTTGGTATGGCGGCGAATTTTGCCGTTTTTGTTGAGGATAATTTTGAGCCTGAGGGTTCTTACTGTGACGGCAGGATAGCTGTCGGCGGAAATTTCATCAACAGGGCTATCGGCACGGATTATCTTGCGGGAAAATTTGCGGAAAAGACGGGCACTCTCTCGGGAATTATTGCGGGAAAGGCTATCGGTCTTGACACAAGCAGTTCTGACAGGCTTTATGTTGTCGGCGGGGGAACGTTTAATTCAAATGCCGTCGAGAATAAGGAAATTTACAGCAATGTAAGTGACTATATAGATTTTGAGGACGAATTTTTGTATCTGAGAGCGTCGGCAACGCTTCTTGCGGAGCTGGGACCTATGGACGAGGACGGTTATCCCGCTTCTTCGCCCTACATAAACAACGGCTGGAGCCTTGAATTTGTGGGTGAGGACCCCGAGCTGAATGTGTTCACCGTTTCGGCGGCTGAATTCAACGAGTATGTCCAGTATGCGGGACTTGTGTTTACAGTGCCCAAAAATTCGGCTGTTATACTGAATATCTACGGTTCGGACGACCTTGATCTGTCGCCGTCCTTTATCAGGTATGCGGGCAAGCAGATCGACAGGACGAATACAAGTGCGGCATCGAATATTCTCATAAATATTCTCGATGCGGAAAATGTTACCACTAACGGTGTTAAGGCTACCATTCTTGCGCCCAATTCCAACATAAAGGCGACTGCTAATCATCATCAGGAGGGTCAGGTCGTGGCGCATTCTCTGAAGGGCGATCTGAAGGTCGGTGCGACCCTTTTCTCGCTGGACGCTTCAAGAATTATCGAAAATGCTATTTCAAACCGCGGCGGAGTTCAGAAGCAGAATGCAGACCCGTGGCTTGACAGAGTGAACGCATTTCTCGGAATTGCTCCCGAGCCGACACCCGAGCCGGTCAAGGAGGAAGCTCCCGCAGCGGTTGAAGAAGCTGCGTCCGAGCCTAAGGATTACGGCGGAATGTTTGAGGCACTTATGGCGGCATTGTCTGCGGCGGCGGTTCTTGCTTTTTCGGCAGACGGTCACAGCAGAAAGACATTTACTCATTTTGCATAAAAACAGCGTCGGAGCATTGCTTCGGCGCTGTTTTAATAAACGTTGTATATTTTTCTACCCGCCGAAGGCGGGTAGAAAAATATACCTAACTCAAATTACACTCAAAAAAATAATTTTTGACGTTTACTATATTTAATGGAGGGCATATGAGGGTACTTGTTGCGGGGGTAAAGGGCATAAAGAGCGCCTCCCATAAAACGCTGAACACCATTACAAATGACGTTGAAAAGCTGGTCGCAGAACCTGACAGGCTCACCATTGCCGACGAAATTACGGCAGCTGTCAGGGAGAACAGGGCAGATGTTTACCTGATTTTGTGCGATAAATACGGTCTGACGGACAAGGTAGGCGTGGAGATCGCCGCAAATCTCGACGACGGAACCATGCTTACCACCGATTTTGACTGCTCATATGTGGTGGATTTTTTCAAGTCAAGGGGATTCGGCGCATATCTTTCGTCCAATGCGGGAGTGACCTACGGAAACCTGATGTATTCGGCGGCGTTGACCGAGCTGGAACGTCAGGGAAAGCCTGCTGCCGCTCTGCTTCTGCATATCCCGAGGATAGACCGTATTTCAAGCAAGCGAAAGTTTATCGGAATTATGGAGGCGTTTATCGAGCATATCGAACGGAAAGGAAAGGGTTGATTTCAAAAGTAAACGGCTGCTTTCTCCAATAATGGGGAAGGCAGCCGTTTTTACTTTGAAATCGTCGATTGCTTGACGATCATTCAGATACCAAATCTTGCCACAAGGTCAATGCACTCCTGCGAGCCGACAAAGCCTGCAAGAACGTCCTCACGGGTGTAGCCCTGATTCGCCATGCGGTCGAGCCAGTC
>JAEDOB010000138.1 GCA_016302225.1 Oscillospiraceae bacterium
GATGCGCACAGGTCGGTGTGGATTCCCTGTTCGGAAACCTTGTTAAGATACTTTTCGATAACTGCATCGGAGATGAACTCGATCATTCCGCTGCCAAGACCTTCATCAAAGGAGATGACCTTTGCACCGCCGAACATATCAACGGCTTCTATCTTGCCGAGAACTATCTCAGCAGCTTCAAGTGTGAGCTGACAACCGTCGGGACCGTAAACCTTATATCCGTTATACTTAGCGGGGTTATGGCTTGCGGTAATAACGATACCTGCGCTGCAGTTCAGTTCTCTTACAGCAAAGGAAAGCATAGGCGTAGGCATAAGCTCGGGGTAGATGTAAACCTTTATGCCGTTAGCAGCGAGTACAGAAGCTGCCTGTTTTGCAAACACGTCGGATTTGATACGGCTGTCGTAAGCGATAGCCACTGAGGGCTTGTCAAAAGCCTCCTTAACATAATCCGCAAGACCCTGTGTAGCACGTCTTACGGTGTAAATATTCATACGGTAGCTACCTGCGCCGATAACGCCTCTCAGACCGCCTGTACCGAATTCAAGGTCACGGTAAAATCTGTCCTTAATAGCGTCGGCATCGTCTTTGATAGAATCAAGCTCAGCTTTCAGGTCGGGGTCGTCAACCGCCTTTTCGCACCAGAGGGAATAAAGCTCCATTTCGTTCATAAACAGTCACCTCATTAATTTTATTCAGCGGAAAATCCGCATTCATACATATTATATCACAAAAAAAGCAAATTGCAAAGGGTTTTTCTAACTTTTACAGTTTATACGCAATTTTCTTTTTTTCTAAATATTGATTTTGGTCGTATTTACCATAAAAAATGCCCCCGCTTCGCATTTTGAAACAGGGGCAGAGGTTTTGAATGATTTATCAGCTGAAATACTTAACTCCGCTTTCAAAGATCTTCTGATCCTTTTCGCCGGGAACGTTCTTGCATACGTCTATGCCGATACGCTCGGAGTGTCCCATCTTACCGAGAACACGTCCGTCGGGAGATGTAATGCCCTCGATAGCCTCCATGGAGGTGTTGGGGTTGAAGCGAATGTCAAGGGTAGGTTCGCCGTTCATATCAACGTACTGAGTTGCTATCTGACCGTTTGCGGCAAGCTTTTCGATAAGCTCGGGAGATGCAACGAAGCGTCCCTCGCCGTGGGAGATGGCAATTCTGTGAATGTCGCCCGTTTCACAGCCTGCCAGCCAAGGAGATTTCACGGAGGAAATTCTTGTGTTTACCATCATAGACTGATGTCTGCCGATAGTGTTGAAGGTCAGCGTGGGGGAATCGTCTGTCATATCAACGATCCTTCCGTAGGGGACAAGACCAAGCTTGATAAGCGCCTGGAAGCCGTTGCAGATACCCAGCATCAGACCATCTCTGTTATCCAGCAGGTCGTGAACAGCGTCCTTGATACGGGGGTTGCGGAAGAATGCTGTGATGAACTTACCGGAACCGTCAGGCTCATCACCGCCCGAGAAGCCGCCGGGTATCATGATTATCTGAGAATTTCTGATAGCCTTTTCAACGTAGCTTACGCTGTCTTCAAGAGCAGAAGCGGACAGATTTTTGATAACTGCCACGTCTGCAACAGCACCCGCACGCTCAAACACTCTTGCGGTGTCGTATTCGCAGTTTGTTCCGGGGAATACGGGGATAAGAACTCTGGGCTTAGCCACCTTGACGGAAGAGGTTTTCTTTTCCGCATACTCATAGGTGAACTTCTTGGCATCGGTCTTGCCGACGTTGATGTTGCAGGGGAATACGGGTTCAAGGCGATCCTCCCAAGAGGACTGAGCCTTGTTCATATCAACAACATAGTCGATGCAGTCGATAACGTAGCTGTCGATAGTTTCGCCTATGACCTGTTCAACGGTGAAGGGATCGCCGTTCAGCTCAATAACGAAGGAGCCGTAGTTGGAATAGAACAGCTTGCTGTCGTCCAGCTTCTTGTCAAAGCGGAAACCGATCTTGTTTCCGAGGGACATCTTTGCAACTGCCTCGGCAACGCCGCCGAAGCCTACTGCCCAAACGGAAACAGCCTGTCCGTCGGTAATGAGCTTTTCCACCTTTTCAAAGCAGCTTCTGATACTGGAGAATACGGGCAGCTTGTTTTCGTCATATTCGGGGGTGATAAGAATTACCTTGTTGCCCGCCTTCTTGAATTCGCCCGACATTACTCTCTTTGAGGACGCTGTGGAAACCGCAAAGGAAACGAGAGTTGCGGGAACGTCTATATTTTCAAATGTACCCGACATGGAGTCCTTGCCGCCGATAGCACCGCAGCCAAGCTCCAGCTGTGCCTTGAATGCGCCGAGAAGTGCGGCAAAGGGCTTGCCCCAGCGTGAGGGATTGTTCTGAGTTCTTTCAAAGTATTCCTGGAATGTGAGCCAGCAGTTTTTGTAGCTGCCGCCTGCCGCAACAACCTTTGCGATAGACTCGATAACTGCCGCAATTGCTCCGTGATAGGGGCTTCTGTCGGACAGATAGGGGTTAAAGCCCCAGCCCATGATAGAGCAGGTGGTTGTTTCGCCCTTGAGGACGGGTATCTTTGCAGCCATAGCCTGAGTGGGTGTAAGCTGATATTTTCCCGCATAAGGCATAAGCACCGTGCCTGCGCCGATAGTGGAGTCGAAACGTTCAACAAGTCCCTTCTGAGAGCATACATTCAGGTTGGACATAAGTGTGTACCAGCTGTCCTCACAGTCGGTGTAGGAGCGGAGCTGAGTTGTTGCGGGGAGCTGCACCATAACATCTGTGTGCTTCTCTGCGCCGTTGGAGTTGAGGAATTCTCTGGAAAGGTCTACGATGACCTTGCCGTTCCACTGCATTTTAAGTCTGGGTTCTGCGGCTGCAACTGCAACGATCGTTGCTTCGAGGTTTTCCTTGCCTGCCGCTTCAATGAATTTATCTGCGTTTTCGGGAGCAACCACAACAGCCATACGCTCCTGAGATTCGGAAATAGCAAGCTCTGTGCCGTCCAGACCGTCGTATTTCTTGGGTACCTTATTCAGGTCGATAACAAGACCGTCCGTAAGCTCGCCGATAGCAACGGAAACGCCGCCTGCGCCGAAGTCGTTGCAGCGTTTTATCATCTTTGTGACCTCGGGATTTCTGAACAGCCTTTGCAGCTTTCTTTCCTCGGGGGCGTTACCCTTCTGGACTTCTGCACCGCAATGCTCCAGAGATGCCATTGTGTGGGATTTGGAGGAGCCTGTTGCACCGCCGCAGCCGTCACGTCCCGTACGTCCGCCCAGAAGAATGATAATATCACCGGGCTTGGGAACCTCTCTTACAACATTTTCGGCGGGAGCAGCACCTACAACTGCACCTATCTCAAGACGCTTTGCAACATATCCGGGGTGATAAACCTCGGAAACGTGACCTGTTGCCAGACCTATCTGATTTCCGTAGGAGCTGTAACCGTTAGCCGCACCGACAGTTATCTTTCTCTGAGGCAGCTTGCCCTTTATGGTGTCCTCAACGGGAACAAGGGGATTTGCCGCACCTGTTACACGCATTGCCTGATAAACGTAGGAACGTCCCGACAGCGGGTCACGGATAGCACCGCCAAGGCAGGTAGCGGCGCCGCCGAAGGGCTCAATCTCGGTGGGGTGGTTGTGGGTTTCGTTCTTGAACATCAGCAGCCAGTCCTGAAGCTCTCCGTCAACGTCAACCTTTATCTTTACTGAGCAGGCGTTTATCTCCTCGGACTCGTCAAGATCCTTGAGAACGCCGTCCTTTTTCAGCTTCTTTGCGGCAAGTGTTGCAATATCCATAAGGGTAACGGGCTTGTCGCTTCTGCCCATTTCATTGCGGATATTGATGTATTCTTCATAGGTTTTCTGAATGTAATCGGCATTGAAATCTGCGTTGTCGATAATGGTGGAGAAGGTGGTATGACGGCAGTGGTCGGACCAATAGGTGTCGATCATTCTTATCTCGGTGATAGTCGGGTCACGCTTCTCTGTATCTCTGAAATATGACTGACAGAACTTAATGTCGTCAAGGTCCATTGCCAGACCGAATTTCTCTACAAATTCAGCCAGCTGACGTTCATCAAGCTTAGTGAAATCGGTAAGTGTGGCAACGCTTTCGGGAATGTCATATTTTACGGAAAGAGTGTCAGCCTTTTCAAGGGACGCTTCACGGCTCTCAACGGGGTTGATGATGTACGCCTTGATGCGGGCAAAATCCTCGTCGGAAACGTTTCCCTTAATAATGTAGATCCTTGCATTTCTGATAACGGAACGCTCGCCCTGAGTTAAGATCTGGATACACTGGGAGCAGGAGTCCGCACGCTGGTCAAACTGTCCGGGAAGATACTCGACTGCGAATACACGCTCGTCCTCAGCAGTTTCGGGCAGCTCGGAATACACTCTGTCAACGGCAGGCTCGGAAAAAACTGTGGGTACTGCAAAGCGGAAATCCTCCTCGGAAAGCTTCTCCGCATCGTACCTGTTCAGAATGCGAACGCTTTCGACACCCTCAACTCTGAGGGCTGTTTTCAGGTCGTTCAGACAGGACTTTGCTTCAACGGCAAACTCGGGCTTCTTTTCCACATAAATACGAAATACTGGCATATAATTTCGCTCCTTAAATATTTTCTATGACCCTGCCGATGGCATGATCATTTTCTATCCCTTCTATTTTAACATATAAAATTTGTTTTCGCAAACTTTTTGATGAATTTTCTCTAAAAATTTTTACTAAAGTCTGATTTGGGGTATGCCCTTGATGAAAATTTACAGATTTTTCTTTTTCGAATAATACAGGGTAAATTTTTCCGACTTGTTTTTCCAGAAATTTTATTTTAGATTGACCGATTATTTTTGACATTTCGGCAGCACGACGGTTTTTTATTTCCTCGGAAATCTGATTTGGCATTTCGGCAGCCTTTGTTCCGCTTCTTTGAGAATAGGGAAAGATGTGTCCGTCCGCAAATCCAATTTTTCGTACAAATTCCAGAGATTCGGCGAAATCCTCCTCCGTTTCTCCGGGAAATCCCGTCATAATGTCGGTGGTCAGCGAACAGTCGGGGAATGCCGCCCGCAGCTTTTCGGCAAGCTCAAAATATTCCGCCGAGGTGTAGTGCCTGTTCATAGCGTTAAGCGTCCTGTCGCAGCCGCTTTGAAGAGAAATGTGAAACTGCGGACAGAATTTCGGAATTGCGGCAAACCGTTTGATGTCATCATCGGTGATAAGCTCGGGTTCAAGAGAGCCCAGGCGGACACGCTCGATGCCGTCAATGCTGCCCACAAGCTCCGCAGCGTCCGCAAGCCGCAGACCCATCTCCGCACCATAAAAGGAGAGATTTATCCCCACAAGGACTATCTCCTTATATCCCGACGCCGCCAGGGCTTCCACTTCCGCACGCAGCACATCAAGGGGCTTTGAGCGTATATGTCCCCGTGAATAGGGAATAATACAATAGGTGCAGTATCTGTCGCAGCCGTCCTGTATCTTCACAAAGGCACGGGTGTGCCCGTGAAATTCCGTGTTTGCGGCATTTTCAAAGGTATCTCCGACCTTGTGGGGTATAACGGAAACTGTTTTTGAACGGTTTTCAAGAAATTCTGTAATAAGCTCGGGTATCCTGCTTCTGTCTTTAGTCCCGCAAATAATGTCTGCCTCGGACAATTCCGACGCCTTTTCGGGAAACGCCTGTGGGAAACAGCCTGTCAGCAGGATAATGCTTTCGGGATATTCCCGCCGAAGCCGACGCATAAGCTTCAGCCACTTCTTATCTCCCGAATGAGTGACGGTGCAGCTGTTTATAACGAACAGCTCCGCTTCATTTTCCGAAGAACAGGGAGTGTGTCCCGCAGCGGCAAGCGTTTGACGTATGCTTTCGGTTTCATATTGATTGACCTTGCAGCCAAAGGTGAAAAAGTAAATGTTCATAAAATTATTATCCTTTAATTGTGCAATCTGCCAATTGACGGGATTTTACCTTCCCGTCCGCTTATTACATTATACAATAAAAAAATTTTTTTTGCAATATCTATTGACTTAATCGAAATTAGTTGGTATTATATAAGTGTACCGAAAGGTAAATTAGACGTTTTTTAACGCAGGAGGTATGTTTTATGCAAAAGACAACTGTTATGCTGGGTACTATCAATGATGTAAAGAACTTCGTTTCCATCGTTTCACAGTGCGATTATGATGTTGACCTGATCTCCGGCAGATATGCCGTTGATGCTAAGTCCATCATGGGTATTTTCAGCCTTGACCTTTCCAAGCCTATTGCGCTGGAGGCTCACACTGATGACGCTTCTGCGTTCTT
>JAEDOB010000139.1 GCA_016302225.1 Oscillospiraceae bacterium
TGACAGCTTTGTAATCTGCTCCAATCATACCAAGGCGAAGAAGATAGCATCGCATGGTGTATTTCGGATTGTCTGTGGTTTCAGGCTTGTTGTTGATACGGCTCTGGTTTTTCGCAAATTCGCAAAGCATAGAAATAAAAGTGCAGTAGGCGCTTGTATCATCGTACTGCTCCACAGTAAACCAGGGAAAGCATTCTTTTTCCTCATCAACAATAATATCAAGGCTGTCGGTTTTGAAAGCGGTCTTGAAAAGTTCACCCTTATTTTCTATAATTCTTCTCAGCCTTTCAAGTGTTGGTTTGTTAACCAGTTCAAGCGGCATCTCTACTGTCAGACTGTTTTCTTCATCAGTTTCTTCGGCTGTCGGAATATTGTAGCCTCTGCGTATCAGTTCATCAATCAGATGCTGGGTTTCCTTGCTGTCAGCAGAATCGCTGATTTCAAGATTTCCCGCCTTAGTGACCGTGTAGTCTTTGCTGATTATGTATGCACAGGTTGGCATAGTTCTGCGACATCGCAACGTATGGTGATGCAATTGCAGCACCTGTTGTGGGGTGCTTGGAAATATACCCGTACTTTGTGACTATCTGCTCACAGTGTATCCAACGTGAAATGCTCATTGCATACTGTTCTACAAGCTGACGGCTGACAATCTTCTCACAGGAGCGTTCTTTCAGCCACTGATAAGTTTCGGTATACACCTCATCAGCAAGCAGTTTTGTGCCGTCACGCTGTAATTCCTGCATGAATTCACGCACAGGCGGTGTTTCAGCTGATTCAATATCAGTCGGCTGCATCATGACTTCTGCTGATTTACCCTCAGCAATTTTCTCTGTCAGAGCCTTTCTTGGTCTGCCTGCTCCCGGTCTTGCACCGCCACGGTTGGTACCGTCTTTCGCCATGATGTCACCGCCTTTCTGAAATCAAAGAAATTCAAACACAATCGTAAAATGAGCATAAAAAATGCCGACTGAAAAAGTCGGCAAATGTAGTTGTAATCGATATTTTTGCTAATTTTAAGTGCGAGGGGGCAATACACCCTTTGAATACCCGTTTTTGTGCGTGAGAGGGGGCGCCGGTCTTTTAGTGAATCCTCCGTAGAGAAATCGATACCCCCGGCGGTCATCTCAGTAAGTATACACAGGATTCTTATCCTCAGTCCACGTTTTTTTGTCATGACATGACTTACATAAGGCTTGCCAGTTGTCCTGACTCCACATTAGTGTTTCGTCACCACGGTGTGGAATGATATGGTCAACAACTGTTGCAGGAACGTATCGTCCTTCAGCCATACAGCGTACACACATGGGGTGCTTGCGGAGATAGGCTTTGCTAAGCCTTCGCCACTTGCTGGTGTAGCCACGCCTAGACGCAGACGGTCTGTTCGGCTGTTTATGTATCTCACAGTACAGTTCGGCTGTAAGGTTGGGACAACCGGGGTGCTTGCAAGGTTTCAATGCTTTTCGAGGCATTCTCTCACATCCTTTTTTCTTGATTATAATGATAGTACATTTCCTTAGTGTCTTTCAATGTCTTTTAGTGTCTTTTTTCTGGAACAGTAATTTTTTGTAATGCACGTCCATGAATTTTATGTGTATAACGCAAATCGTACCCAAGCTGATTGGCTATTTCTTCCCAGGATTTTTGATTTATGTATCGTAATTCAAGAAGTACTCTGTATTTTTCATCTTCAACCTTACTTATTGCTGTTTTAACCTCTTGTTTCAAATCCACCAATGCATCAATATCCCTGTCAATTTCACTTTCAAGGTCGATAATCTTGGCTATGGTTTCTTCCATTCTCCCGGTATTTCTGTTTGGACTATGGGGCATATCACTATAAACAGTTGTGACCTTTGTTGCAAGTTCATTCAAAGTCCTGACCTGCTCTATCTTTGAGTTTATCTGCATATCGAGATAACGTGCTTGTTCCATGTATTCTTTTGCTGTCATTTTTAACCCTCCATTTCTGCCCTGACCGCTGTCATCAAGGCTGTCTGCGTTTCGTCCTTTTCCTTTAGTGCTTTCAGAATCCTTTCATCAACAGTTCCTTTTGTGACGATATGTTGTATAATGACTGTTTCGGATTTCTGTCCCTGTCTCCACAATCTTGCATTTGTCTGGCTGTACAGTTCCAGGCTCCATGTAAGTCCGAACCATACAAGAAAGTTTCCTCCGGATTGCAGATTAAGTCCATGTCCTGCTGATGCCGGGTGAATAAGTGCAACAGGGAGTTTTCCGCTGTTCCAGTTTTTTATGCTTTCGGCGGATTTAATTTCCTGGTAAATGATTCCCAATTTATAGAGCCTTTCAGCAATTCTCGTTCTGTCATGCTTGAACCAGTATGCCACTAATACCGGCTTGCCGTTTGCCGATTCAATAATATCTTCAAGTGCGTCAAGCTTTCGGTTATGTATCGGAATGATTTCACCGCTGTCATCGTAAATTGCACCGTTGGACATCTGACACAGTTTATTACTGAGAGCCGCAGCATTTGCCACTGTGATTTCTGTATCCTGAACTTCAAGAATAAGTTCGTCTTTCAGTTCCTTGTATTTTTCCTTTTCTGCCTCCGACATTTTCACGGCGTATTCGTTTGAAATCAGTTCTGGCATTTTCAAGTGGTCTACTGCTTTCATGGAAACTGTGATGTCGGATATTTTCTCGTATATCCTTTCTTCTGCATCGGGAAGTGGTTTGTAGGAATACACAATATAACCATTCTTCTTATCGGGTTTGAAATATTCGTTTCTGTACTGTCCGATAAAGCGTCCCAATCTCTCACCCATATCAAGCAGTCGGAACTCAGCAAATAAATCCAAAAGTCCGTTACTGGCAGGAGTACCTGTAAGTCCTACGATTCTTTTGACCTTTGGTCTTACTTTCATCAAAGCCTTGAAACGTTTGCTTTGATGATTCTTGAAACTGGAAAGCTCATCAATGGAGAACAAGAGGTTTTGCCGCATCGAGAGCATTGGTCATACTGCGGATATGGCGGTATTTCATTACAAAGGCTTTGAATGCAACATAATACTGATACTGCTTGTACGCATCAGTCTGTTCATCGTCAAGATTATCCCTGAATTTTTTACCGCCTGCAACGGCAGAATCTCTGGCAATACCAAGGCTTTCAAGTTTTATAAGTGCCGCTTCAACCTGCTTATCAGCCTCTGCAAGCTGAATGTCGGTGTGTTCTATCATAGCAAGTGTTACAGCGTGTTCAGATTCTTCCCAATATGTACCGTTATAGCGGAGATAATCGGTTGCAATTGTAAATGCCACTTCATCGGAAAAGCTGTCAACGAAAGTACGTGCCTCGCCAACATCAGAAAAATCTTCCGGGATAAGCGAATGTCTGCCGTATTCTTCGGGTGAGATATATCCGTCCTGTGAGGCTACTTTCTTTCCAAATTTACAGGCACTATGCCATATGGTTTCAAGTTCGTTATCGGGAAGAGGAGGTTCGCACTCATCAGCCTTTTCAAGAAATTTCTGATACGCAGTATCCGTTACACCAAAACGCTTTACAAGTTTTCCTGCAATGCGTGACATGGTGCTGTTGCGCTGTCCCTGCGGAATATTGCGGTTTGATTTCATAAGCGTGAGCCAGTCCTCAATGGAAAGACTGCCTTCATGCCAGTAAACATCACTTGGACAGCCGAAAAGAAAACGTGAGGCATCAAGGGCGTTTCCGTCAAAGAACGACAGTTCCTTATAGATTTTTGCTTTGATAGCTTTGTAAGAAAGAGCATCGTTGCAAGGTGCTGTGGGAAAAAACACATGAAATCTCGGACGGGCAGATTTATTACCTTTTGGCAGCATATTATGACGGCTGTATGTAATCGCAAATGCCACATCGGTCAGGTTGTCAGCAAGAAATTCAGGTGTAATCCATTCATCGGGATTATCACTGTGGTCATTGTCGCAGTCCATGGGAACAACGTCTGACACAATGAAATTTGCATCACTGCGTGTGTTGTTTTTATACAGCGCACATACATGGTCAGCGGTTATGGATTTCTTGAGGTCACCCTCACAGGTAATAACCCTCTGATTCGGATACAGCGTGTTTTTTTCATTACCTGTGCAGTCAGCGGTATAAATGGTAAACTTCATTACTTTTCCTCCAATTCTTCAGTAAAGTATCTTATCTTCATGTTCTTGCGTTTCGCACGGTTGATTTCAGACTGCATTCCTTTTGAAATAACATCACCGAACACCCACATCTCAACACACTTACTCATAAGGACAAAATTCATAAATATTGCGGTTTCACGTTCTTCGGGGATTGTATCGTCCATAAACTGTGTAAAGAGCAGATGCGGTGCTATAGGGATATAATGCTTATCAACAGCAAAACGGCAGTACTTACGAGCCATTTCGATATTATGGTTTACATTGCCGGAGTAGGGTGAGCATATGTAAACAATCGGTCGGAAGTTGGCGGCTTTTTCTTCCTTTTCAATGTTAGTTAAAGCTTCATATTCTGTGGGGCTGTAATAGCCCTCTGCGTTATACTTGTTTGCCATGTTTTTGACTCCTTAATCTTTCTTGTAATATTCGCATTCGTATCCGTCAGCACGGAGTATAAGTCCCTCCGCCCATGCAGGAGTTCTTGCCATCTGCTGACATACTTCTTCAACTGACATTCTGCGGTCAGCTTCAATAATCACTTCATCGTGGACGTGTCCGACAATAAAGCAGTGGGACAAAGTCTGCATGGAATACATCAGTAAATCTCTTGCAATAGCCTGAACAATGTTTTCCACAAACTTAGGACCGTAGCTTTCAAGCCTGTCCCATTTCTTCTGAGCGTTAATTCCCATATACGTTACCGATTCACCGCCGAACTTGTTCTCGCCGATACGGGGTTTTGCATAGGCAAGCCGTCTTCCGCTTGGAAGTTCTATAAACAGAAATCCGGATTCATAGGAAAATGTAAGTCCGTAGGTTTCGGCAGTTGTCTTTTCATTTACCGCTTTCTTTACTGCACGGTCAACAGACCACCATAAATCCGTGATATGGGGAGAAGCCTCACGCCAGTCAGTAACTATCTGTTTCAGTTCAGCATCAGAAAGTCCCAGAGAATCTGCACCCATAGCTTTCATGGCTCCGACAGAACCACCGTAGCCACAGGCGAGTTCGGCTACCTTGCCTTTCTGCCTGAGATGTCCGTTTTCACCATGCTTTACAACAGGCACGCCAAACATTTTTGTTGCTGATGCACAGTAAATGTCCTCACCGTTTTCAAATGCCTTTATTCGCCATTCTTCACCCGCAAGCCATGCGATAACACGAGCTTCAATAGCCGAGAAGTCCGCAACAATAAATTTTTTACCCGGTCCTGGAATAAAGGCAGTACGGATAAGCTGCGAGAGTGTATCCGGCACATCATCATAGAGCATTTCGATTTCATCATGATAGCCGTACTTTACAATTTCTCTTGCTTCTGTCAAATCAGGAATATGATTCTGCGGCAGATTCTGAAGTTGTATATTCCGCCCCGCCCAGCGTCCAGTCCTCGATGCACCATAAAAGCTGAACATTCCTCTTGCACGATTGTCAGAACAAGCCGTCTGCTTCATTGCCGTATATTTTTTGACCGATGATTTAGACAGCTGTAATCTCATTTCAAGCACAGACCTGACAGGCTCTTTGGCATTTTTGATGAGTTCCTTAACCTGTGCCTTGCCGAGAGAATCCGACTTGTAACCCTGCTTTTCAAGCCAGTCAAGCAACTGATATACAGAGTTCGGATTTTCCACGCCTGTTAATCTTTGCATTTCAGAAGTCAGTTTTGCCTTTGACTGTTCATCAAGCGTAATGGCTGCGTCGGCGAGTTCCATATCAACGAGAATTCCACGGTCGTTTATCTCCTGGTCAAGATAAAATTCACGCCACAGAAAATCGGGAACAGGAAAGCGGTTGAGTTTCCTGTCAATTTCCATTTCAGCTTCAACATCACGTTTGTTGTACGTCTTGAATATTTCCCATTCTTCAGGATAATCAGCAGGGGAGTGGAACTGCGGTATTCCGTCAATCACATCATAAGGAGTACAGAAAAACTTTATAAGTGCCTTTCCCTCTGTCATTTTCTGCTGCTCTATTTCAAGAACCGTGCCGACCTCTGCAAGGGAAGAAGGAAGTCCAAGGATACGGCTGTGTATCATGGTGCATTGCCAGCCTTCCGGATTCAGATAGTCACCGACAGTATCTTCGTTAATGCTGTAACTCTGAAAGTACTGCGGATAATTATTTTGAATATAACGTGACAGGCATACCCT
>JAEDOB010000140.1 GCA_016302225.1 Oscillospiraceae bacterium
ACCGAAACACCAAAGCCCTCGGAATGCTCCGAGTTTATCGTAAAGCCCACGGAAGAATTTGTCCGCAAGCTGGGAAGAACCACGAGCGACGGCGACACTCTCTACGCAAGCTACTCCCTGTCGGGCATAGAATTTGAAATGGAAGGCACTCTCTGCGACATTACCCTGACCACCGACGGCGAACGCTTCTCAGATGACCGAAAGGCATACGCCGTTGTCACACGAAATGACGATGCGGAAAATTCGTGGCGTTTTCGTCTGGAGGACGGCACCCACACCTACCGAATTTTCCAAAGCGAAACCCCGCAGAAGGTGAAAATTCGGCTGGAAAAGCTGTCCGAAACCGCTATGGCGTCCGTGGGCATTGAGAAGATAAAAACCATCTCCTATTTTGAGCCGACTCCCACCGAGGAAAAGCCGCTGAAAATACAGTTCGTGGGCGACTCCATCACCTGCGCATACGGCATTGAGGGTGCGGACGAAACCTCCCCCTTTGACACCGCCGAGGAAAATCCCCTCATAGGCTATGCAAATCTCACCGCCGAAAGTCTGTCCGCCGACAAAGAGCTTATATCCTGGAGCGGCATTGGTGCGGTTTCCTGCTGTACCGACAAGGTAGGCGTCAAGGAGGATTACGTGCTTATAGGCGACCTGTATCGGCTGGAGGATTTTAATTTCGACAATGTAAACGGACGAGAGCCTGTGGAATTTGTCAGGGAAAACCGTCAGCCCGACATAGTTGTCATAAACATCGGCACTAACGATTATTTTTACACGGGAGATGTTCCCGAGCTTATTTCCGAATTCGGAGATTGCTATTATGACCTGCTCACGGAAATTCGCCGTCAGAACCCTCATGCGGACATTATCTGCACTCTGGGCGTTCTGGGAAACAGCCTTATGCCCGAGATCGAGCGGTGTGCGGAGCGTTTCAAAAAGGAGTTTGACGAAAATATCTACACTCTGGAATTCGACCTGCACGACATTGAAAATGACGGAATGGGCTCAAAATATCACCCCTCCGCAAAGACCCATAAGAAAATGGCTGACCGTCTGACGGAATTTATTATCGAAAATAAATTGAATAACTGAAATATTTCAGCAAGGTATTGTAGGGGCGGGGTTTCCCCGCCCGCAAGGTATAAACTTTCTTTTGGTAAATGCGGGACGGGATGCGTCCCCTACAAAGCAATGTATCGCTGTAAAATTTCCGAAAGGTACGAAATATGAGCAAAATAACACTAAAACCGGGAACACTTCTCGCCCCTCTCCCCGCCGTCCTTGTGACCTGCGGTACCCCGGAAAAGGCAAACGCCCTGACTATCGCATGGACGGGGATAATCAACACTATCCCGCCTATGACCTATATTTCCGTGCGTCCCGAACGGCATTCATACCCCATTATAAAGGAAACGGGGGAATTTGTCATTAACCTGACCACCTCCGCAATGGCTAAAGAAACCGACTTTTGCGGTGTTCGCAGCGGGCGGGATATGAACAAGATCGAAAAATGCAAACTGACCTTGACGGCGGGAAAAACCGTGTCTGCGCCCGTTATCGAGCAGTCGCCCCTGTCCCTTGAATGCAAGGTTCGTGAGATAAAGGAGCTTGGTTCCCATCATATGTTCATTGCCGAAATAACGGGAATTCAGGCGGAGGAACGGTTTATGGACAGCAAGGGAAAGCTCAATCTCCAGCAGGCGGGACTTATGGCGTATTCCCACGGCGAATACTTTTCACTGGGACGAAAGCTGGGAGATTTCGGGTTTTCTGTTCGAAAAAAACCTAAGCGAAAGGACGGTAAAAAATGAGCAAAATTTTGATAGTCGAAGATGACGCAGATATTAGCAATATGCTCCGTGAGTTGCTGTCGCCCCATTACAGCATTTCTCAGGCATTTTCGGGAACGGAGGCGGTCATGTGCGCAGAGCGTGAGGAATTCGACCTTATTCTGCTTGACCTTATGCTGCCGGGTATGACGGGCGAGGAGGTGCTTGAACGGGTGCGCTCTCAGGGGAATGTCCCCGTAATTGCCGTTTCCGCAAAGGACGACAAGTCCACAAAGGTGGGGCTTTTAAAGTCGGGCGTGGACGATTTTATCGGAAAGCCCTTTGACAATGACGAGCTGATGGCAAGGATAGAAGCCCTTCTCAGGCGAAGCAGCGGCGGCGGTTCCTCGGACGTTCTCACATTTAAAAATGTAAAGCTGAACCGTTCCACAATGGAGGTAAGCGTTCACGACAAGCCCGTGTCCCTGACCAAAAGAGAGTATCTTATCCTTGAGCTGCTTATGAGCAATCCGAAGAAAATTTTCACGAAAAACAACATCTTTGAAAGCGTCTGGAATGAGCAGTTTCTGGGTGAGGACAATGCGGTGAACGTCCATATTTCCAATATCCGACAGAAGCTGTCCAAGCTTGACCCCGACGAAAGCTACATACAGACCGTCTGGGGCTTAGGCTTCAAAATGTCTGCCGACTAATTGCTTTTCGGTGTATCTTCCCGCCGAAGGCGGGAAGATACACAACATATAGCATAATTTCTCTTAATGGGTGAAAACATATGGAAATTTTAGTCGCATTTATCCTGATACTTGTCCTGCTTTTCTGCACGGGTGCTCAGATGAGTCTTATAATTGCTGTGATACTGGGGGCACTAAGCCTTGTAAACCTGCTTGTTCTGGTGTTTTTCGTCTACTGCGGGATATTGCTGGCAGGTTCGGAGAAAAAGACCGCCGTTTTTTCGAAAATAGGTAAAAATGAGCATATGAAATTTGACTGCGCATATTATCTGGTTGACGGAGAGGAGTACCGCAACGCATTTCCCTGCGAGGTCGCAATGCGCAAAAAGCTGTATATCCCCGAAAAACAGGTGACCGTGCGGCTTGTTAAAAAGAAAAATATGGTGTTTGACGCCAACGCATTTACCACCGTTATTGCGGGGACGGCATTTTTCGCCGTTCTTATGGCAGTCGCCGTACATGGGCTTTTGGATTATTTTATTTGAATATACAAATAGTATAAAGGAGAGGTTTTACAATGAAACACACAAGTTCAAAGATCTTTGCCGCCGTCTGTGCGGTAATGCTCTGCGGCTGTCAGGCAAAACCCGCAGCCGAGGAGAACACCGTTCCCACCAATACCGATGCGGCATTGGCAGAAACAACCGCCGCAGCGGAAACCACCACCGAAACCGAGCCTGCGGAAACTGCCACTCCCGCAAAGCCCAAGCCCACCGCCGAAAAGGTCGCTTTCCCGTCGGAGCTAACCGATGAAACGGCGGGAAATGTGCTGTCCGCAGCCTTCGAAAACACCGTAAATTCGCTGAACGCCGCATTTGCCCCCGACAGCTCCGCACAATTTAACAGCGAAAACAAGACCGTCCGCTTTGACCTTGTAAACGGCAGTCTGACCTTCTCGGGCATTGCCGCACAGAATGGCGATACTGCGGATATGTCACTTTCCGTTGACGACAAGAGCACGGGAAAAACTGCCTCTATGGGGCTTTTCTGCGACTCGGAGGACGCAATTCTTTCCATCATCACCCCCGATGACAAGTATGTTTACGGAGTGAATATGGAAACCGCTGCCGAGGACATCAAAAAGTCCATATTCGCTCCCGATTCGGGTTCGGATTTTGCGATTTCCGAGGATTTTGACTTCTCCGTTCTTTCCCCAAATACCGAAAAATACACCGAGCTGACAAACAAATTTGCGGAGCTGCCCCTGACCGTTTCGGAGGACGGGGACAATATTATCATCACAGCCACCGCCGAGGGCGACAAGGCTTATGAGCTTCTGTTCGGAATGCAGGGCAGTACCGATTACTCTGCGTATAAAGACGTTTACACCGAAATGAACGACGGCAAGGAGCCGAACGCCCTGCTGACCGCCGAATTCACCGCCGACAAGACCTCCGAGGAGCTTATTTCCGCAAAGGTTGACGCTTCCATTATGGGAGATGTGCAGGACTTCACCAATGCGGGATATGAGGTAAATTTCGGTTCCGACGGAATGTCCGTGAAGGTGCTTGAGGACGGCGATGTGTCGGCAAATATTTCCATAATCTGCGACAAGACCGACGGCTATTCCCTGTCGGTCAACGCTGATACCGTTTCCGCATACACGGGCGAGTCGGAAAAGACCAACATTTCCCTTATCTCCAAGGACGGCAAATTCACATTCTCCGCAGAACAGGCAGGGGAAGAGCTTCTGAAAATGACGGGCACGGTCACCGATGAAGCCGACAAATATATGATAGTGTCCGACAGCTTTACCCTTATGGGCGAGGACGCCGAAACCGACATTACCATAACCGTTACCGAATGCGGCAGCCTTACAAAGCCCGACAGCAAGCCCCTTTTCTCCATTACCGAGGAGGAGCTTGAAACGGTTGCCGAGGCTATCGGAGATTCTCTCTATGCAATGTTTGAAAATTCCGACTCCGCTCTGGGCGATTATATCCGCAAGACCAAATCGGCAACGGCAAATTCCAACGCAAAGTATGTGTACACAAACGCCGCTACATATACCACAAAATGCGAGATAAACGGCGTGAACATTGCCTTTAAAGCAACAGGCGGCAGCGTAGGAAATATCAGCGATGAAGAAGAGCCCGCATATGACGGCACCGAAGCGGATTTCCGCAAGGCTATGGCATACTATATGGGCAGTGATGACGCAGGCTATTTCTATGTTGAATTTGAGAACAATATCCCCAAAAAGACCATGTGGAGCGCAGACCCCGCCTTCGGTGAAGCTGTTGAAAATGGTCAGACCTCCGATTTTGATGAAAGTCTTGTAATTGGCTGCTACCCCC
This sequence comes from Oscillospiraceae bacterium, assembly GCA_016302225.1. GTDB lineage: Bacteria > Bacillota > Clostridia > Oscillospirales > Ruminococcaceae > UMGS1889. The sequence continues at coordinate 4,819 of JAEDOB010000140.1, forward strand.
TTGAATAAGCGGTGGCTTTTCGGCAGATAAACCCTTTTCGGTTGCAAATGCGCCAATACTATTCTGAAATTATTTTGCTATATCAACAAAAGTCAAGTGATTTCATCTTGAACATTAGTGCAGTTTCCACCAAAAATTAAAAATATGATGAAATTCTTTATAAAATGTCTTGCAAAAATACATATTGTTGTGATATAATATATCGGTAAAGTGCATTCGGGCGGATAATGCCGTCCTTAAAATCGGAGGAATATATTATGTCAAAGATAAGAATAGGTATCGCAGGCTACGGAAATCTCGGAAAGGGCGTTGAGCTTGCCCTTTTGCAGAACCCCGATATGGAGCTTGCGGGAATTTTCACCAGACGTGACCCCGCATCTCTCAAGCCCCTGACCGAGGGCGCAAAGGTGTACAGCCTTGACGATGCGGAAAAGCACGTTGATGACGTTGATGTTATGATACTCTGCGGCGGTTCGGCGACCGACCTGCCCGTTCAGGGACCTAAGCTGGCAAGGCTGTTCAACACTATCGACAGCTTCGACACTCACGCAAAAATTCCCGAGCATTTCGCCAATGTTGACAAGGCGGCAAAGGAAACAAACCATGTTTCCGTTATCTCCGTGGGCTGGGACCCGGGACTTTTCTCCCTTAACAGACTTTTAGGAAACTGTTTCCTGCCCGACGGCAAGGATTACACCTTCTGGGGCAAGGGCGTTTCTCAGGGACATTCCGACGCTATCAGACGCATTGAGGGCGTTGCCGACGGAAAGCAGTACACTATCCCCGTTCCCGAGGCTATCGAGGCGGTAAGAAGCGGCAAAAATCCCGACCTGACCACCCGTCAGAAGCACACAAGAGAGTGCTTCGTGGTTGCCAAGGAGGGCGCAGACAAGGCAAAGATCGAGAACGACATCAAGACCATGCCCAACTATTTTGCCGATTATGACACCACCGTTCATTTCATCTCTCAGGAGGAGCTGGACCGTGACCACAGCGGCATTCCTCACGGCGGCTTCGTTATCAGAAGCGGTCAGACGGGCAAAAACGGCGAAACAAAGCACATTATCGAATATTCCCTGAAGCTTGGCTCAAACCCCGAATTTACGTCAAGCGTGCTGGTGGCATACGCAAGAGCGGCTGCAAGACTTGCCGCAGAAAAGTGCTTCGGCTGCAAGACCGTTTTCGACATTGCCCCCGCATATCTCTCCCCCAAATCCGGCGAGGAGCTTCGCAAGACCATGCTTTGATACGGCTTTTGCCGCTTAATGCCGCTTAATATCGTATAGTAAACGGCAAAAATTATTTTACTTTGAGTGGAATTTGAATAAGTTATATATTTCTACCCGCCTTCGGCGGGTAGAAATATATATGACGTTTTCTATAATTGGGTGTTCCCGTCAATTGGCGGGGCACCCTTTTTTTAATGTGGAGAGTGGAAAGTGGAA
>JAEDOB010000141.1 GCA_016302225.1 Oscillospiraceae bacterium
ATAACGCCGTCATAGTTTTCCTGAATTCCGCAAAGGATTTTATATTCCTGAACGATACCCGTGAATTTCTGCCCTTTATTTACGAACTCAGGCTTGAAAAGAAGCCCCTGCGTATGGACACCCTAGAAGACCTCAATGAGGAAGTTGTGTACATCTTTTGCAGGGACCCCGAAAAGGCTCGGCAGTTTTCCGATTTTCGGTTTGAAAAGGTCAATAAATACCGTGGCTTTGAGCTTTCCGCAGATGGAATTTCCATGGACAGAAAAAGCACGTATAATTCCATAAAAACGGATTATCTTTTTGAAAAAGCTATGAAGGATCGTCAAGAATAAAAGGAGAAAATCAACTATGAAAACTGTTGCGGTCGTACCTATGAAACTGAACAATCGCCGTTTGCCGCAAAAAAACATAAAGGCGTTCACTAACGGTGAGCCGTTGTGTCATTACATACTTTCCACGCTTTTGAAGGTGGAGGGCATTGACGAGGTATATGTTTACTGCAGCGACGACATTATAAAAAATTATATTCCCGAGGGTGTTAAATACCTGAAAAGGTCTGCGTCCCTTGACTTAGATACCACGAAAATGAATGAGGTGCTGGAGTGCTTTGCAAGGGACGTCCCCGCAGATGTCTATGTAATGACCCACACCACGGCGCCCTTTATAAGCGCAGAGAGCATTTCAAAGGGTCTGCGGGCGGTCATGTCGGGGGACTATGATTCTGCATTTGCGGTGAAAAAGCTGCAAGATTTCCTCTGGCAGGACGGCAAGCCCTTCAACTATCAGCTTGACAATATCCCCCGCACACAGGACCTTCCGCCCTTTTACGAGGAAACAAGCGGATTTTACATCTACCGCTCGGAGATAATTAAGGATATGCACAGGCGTATAGGGAACACCCCATATCTTGTGGAGGTCGGTGAGATAGAAGCAATAGATATTGACGAACCCGAGGATTTTGAGATCGCAGATGCGGTTTACAATAAACTGTTCAGAAAGTGATGAATGATTTGATGATCAAGGTTTTGGACTGTACCCTCCGTGACGGCGGATATATAAACAACTGGAGCTTCGGCAGAAAAACTATCCCTGCCATAGCGGAAAAGCTGGGCGAGTCTGCCATTGACTATATCGAATGCGGATTTCTCAGCAGGATAAAGGAAAGCGGCGATGAACAGAGCATTTTCGGGAGCATAGCCCGTGCGGAAGCGGTTTTCTCGGGCTGTCCTTCCAAAAATCTTGCGCTGATGATAAACTGCGGAGAGTATTCAGCCGACGATATTCCCGAATATTCGGGCGGAAATATCTCCATTCTCAGGATAGCATTCCACAAAAGTCAGATAGAGCAGGCGCAGGAGCTTTGCCGCCGATGCAGGGACAAGGGCTACCGCATTTTCGTTCAGCCCATGGTGACGCTCAGCTATTCCGACTCGGAGCTGCTGCGGCTTATTGAGTGGGCAAACGACTTTCAGCCCGAGGCGTTTTATATGGTGGACAGCTTTGGCACTATGCGAAAAAGAGATGTTCTGCGAATGTTTTTCCTTATGGACAACAATCTTTCGTCGGGCATCAGGGTGGGATTTCATTCCCACAATAATTTACAGCTTTCCTTTTCAAATGCGCAGGAGCTTATTTCGGCAAATTCCCGGCGGAGCATTATCATAGATTCCACCGTGCTTGGTATGGGACGGGGAGCGGGTAACCTCTGTACGGAGCTTATCACCCGTCATATCAACGAAAATATGGAGGATAAATACGACATTCTCCCAATTCTGGAGATAATGGACGAGTACATCATGCCCATTTACAACTGCCGTCCCTGGGGATATTCGGCGGCGTACTATATTGCTGCCATAAACGGCTGTCACCCCAATTATGCTTCCAAGCTGACCGAACATCAGACCCTTTGCATTCGGGACATAAATGCCATTATCAAATCCATTCCCGACGGCAAAAAGCAGGTTTTCGACAGCGGTCTGATTGAAAAGCTGTATTTTGATTATCAGGCGCACACCATTGACGACAGGGCGGCTGTTGCCGAAATTTCCGAGCTTTGCAGGGGACGTGACGTGCTTATCCTTGCCCCCGGAAAAAGTCTGCTGACCTGCCGTGAAGCCGTCAGCGGATATATTGACGAGCATCGCCCCGTGGTTTTCGGCATAAATCATATCCCCGAGCTTTACGGGTTTGACAGGGTGTTTATAAGCAATCTCAAACGCTTCAAAAGCGCAGATGAAGCAGTTAAGCGGCTGGGCAGCAGGATAATCTGCACCTCGAATATCGCCGTATCGGGAGATGTCACAGCGGTGAATTACAGCGATTATCTCTGCGAGGACAGCCATATTTCCGACAATGCGGGGCTTATGCTCATAAATCTGCTGCGGAAGGCGGGAGTGCGTTCGGCGGCTTTGGCGGGATATGACGGCTTTTGCTATTCGGGCACACAGAATTATTATGACGATCGTTTGGTAAACAGCGTTCAATATGAGGAACAGCAGAGGTTGAACGAAGCCATTTCAAAATATATCGCAAAGCTTCGGAAGGTCATGGATATAAGGTTTATTACGCCCAGCATTTATGAAAATGCGGAATTTCAAGAGTGACACAACAAGTGGGTTTTCCCCCGTCAAAAGGCGAGGGAAAACCCACTTTCCGTTAAAAACTGATTTTTCTCCGTTTCAGCGCAGCCTCCAGAAGCTCCGGCAGCTTTTCGGGGGGACAGGCAAAGCTGGGTATATCAAGCGAAGCTATCCTTTCCGCCAGCTGTTCATCATAGCAGGGCTTTCCGCTGTCGGAAATTGCCAGCAGGACGATAACATTTACCCCCGACTCCTTCAGATCTCCCAGACGGCGGACAAGACCGTTCCTGTTGCCGCCCTCGTAAAGGTCGGTAATGAGGAGCATGGTGGTTTTCTCCGGCTCGGTCACCAGCTCGGAACAGTACGCCACCGACTTTTCAATGTCCGTACCGCCCCCCAGCTGAATTCCGTAAAGCAGGTCAACGGGGTCGGCGCACATATCCGTCAGGTCGGTAACGGACGTGTCAAACGCCACAATATGCGTTTTCAGCGAACTCATACTCGCAAGAATACACCCCATCACCGATGAATATATCACCGACTCGCCCATTGAGCCGCTTTGGTCAATATCAAGAATGATCGTCCTCGACGCCGATTTTGAAGCCCGTTCAAAGAAGTAAAATTTCTCGGGGAGAATGGTTTTCAGCTCGGGGTCATAGTTTTTCAGGTTTCGCCGAACGGTCAGCCTGTAATCCAGCGCAGCCGCCGACGGTATGGGCGAATGCTCCCGCCTGTTCAGCGCAGAGGTCACCGAACGCTTTAGATCGTCCGCAAGCCGCCTGTTTATGTCCTCCACAATTTTGCGGATATACTCCCTTGCGTTCTCCTTCGCCTTTGCGGGAATTTGGTCTTTCAGCATGACCAGCAGCGCACCCGTGGAAATGTCCGGCTCCAGACCGTCCAGCATTTCCGGCTCGAAAAGCAGCTGCTTCATTCCCCGCCGCTCGATGGCGTCGTTCTGTATCACCTTTATCTCCATAGGCGCAAACAGGGAGCGCAGGTCGCCCAGCCATTTTGTCAGCTTGGGGGAGGACATTCCCTGTCCCGATTTTCCGCTGTTTCCCGAATCTCCCGTATCGTTCCCGTATATCTGCGACAAAGCGGAGTCCATGAGCAGCTCCTCGGCGGACATTTCAGCCGCACCGCCCATTTCGTTAATGCGGCTTTCGGCGGCAGCTCCCAGAATAAGCCGCCAGCGTTTGAGAATTTCTTTATTTTCCATCATATATCACCGAAATCAAAATCATCAAGGTCGTCAAGGGTCTGCTTTTCCTCCTCGGACATTTCCGCCATAACAAACTCTGCGGCAGCCTCCTTGGACAGTCCCAGCACTTCCCCCACGTTTTCCGCAATGTCAGACTTTTCCGACGGCGAAAATTCCGCAAACGTCCTTCTCAGGCAGATAAGAACGGGCTTGAATTCCTCCTCGTCAAGCTCCGAGATGAATCCGCAAAGCTTCTCCCACACGCTCAGTCGGCTGATTAGGGAGCGGCGGTTTCTGCGGGCAAGTCCCTCGAACCACAGCGCACCCTCGGCGGGGGGAGTTCCTTTTGAAAGCCTTCGGGAGATAAGCTCCGACAGCTTTTCCGAGGATATTTTTCCCCGTTCGGTCAACAGTGCGGCAGCAAAGCCCGAAATGAGCGGGTTTGCCATATCGCTGTCCGCCAGCTCGTCAAGCAGGGAAACAAAGCGGTTCTCGTCCAGAAATTCGTGGGACAGGCAAGCGTCATTCACTACCGAAAACGCCGTAACAAGCTCCTCCGCAGCCGCCTTGTCGCAGACAGACGCAGGCACCGCACTCAGGCAAAATCTCAGAAAAAGCTGCTCCATAAGCGGCGGCAGATTTTCCGAATTTATCCGCCGAATAGTACCGAACCGCACCGCAGCCGACAGCGAACCTATGGTTTTTCCCGTTTCCGACGGTGAAGCGCAGTCCGCCGCCAACCGCTGTACCGCCGAAACCGCCGTTTTTACGCAGTCCGCCAGACCGCACAAAAATGCGTCTGACAGGGCATTTGAAGCTTCAAGCAGACTGTCGCTTTCCAAAAGACGGCTGTTCAGCGCATACGCCGCCGCTTCTTCCACCGTGTCGCCGTTCAGGGACGCTTCGACTACCTCTATCTCCGTTTCGGGCGACCATTGCAGCCGCCAGCGTTCAGCCCATGTGGCATTGTCCTGAGAACGTTCAAGCCTTTCACCGAAATGTATGCCGCAGATAAGCAGCCTGTGGAGGAAAAAGGAGCGGTTCAGGTCAAGAAACGCCGATTTTTCCGACTTTACCCGCAGATTTTCACGCAAATCAAGCTCAATTTCATCGGCGGACGCACTGCGGAAACGCTCCAGCTTTAACTCTTTAAGCTGCCTTGAAAAATCCTCCTGAACCGAAGTGCAGACCGTCCCCTCGGGCAGGGAACCTATTTTCACGCCTATTTCCGTGTCGGCGCAGGCAAGGGAAATTTCTCCGAAGCTGCCGTGTCCCAGACAGGTAACGGCAGCGTCCCGCAGGTCGGACAGGGACGGCATTTTTCCGTTTCGCATACCGCAAAGTGCATTTGCAAGGCGCAAAGCCTCGATGACCTCTGCGGAGGACGCACTGAATCCCGCCGTCCGCTGATACTGCGCAAGCCTTGAAAGATATTCCGCCGCCGTGTTGTCCAAATGCCCCGAAAGGCGGTTTTTCCACAGCATTTCAAAGTATGCGGGTGCCTTGCTGCCCGCCCCGTAGCCCGACCGTGAGGACAGCCGAAAATAGGAGTAGGGCATAAGCGTCGCCTTGCAGTCGATGTGGGCAAGCTTGTCCGTCAGCTTTTTGTCAGCCTTTGAGAAAGGCACGTTTTTCAGTCCGTAGGTGTGGAATGCACCCGTCACCACGGCGACCGTTCCAAGCGGTTCATTTTCCGAAATGATTCGGCGCATATAGGCTTCACGCAGACCGTTCAGACCGTCCGTTTCGGAAAATTCCCGAAGAGATTTCCCATACTCGTCCACAGCGGACAGAAAATCCTCATAGCTTTCGCAGTGCTCAAAGCCGTATTCCCAAAAGGTATCGTTATCCAGTCCCGAAGCAATTTCCATACGCTCGTAAACATCGGTTTTATTGGCTTTTTCGGGATTTTCCCCAGCCAAAACGCAGCTAGACGGCAGGTCACAAAATTTCACGGGAACACCTCGCTTAACCGCCCAAACCATCGCCCTGTATTCGGGAGAAAATTCCGCAAACGGCCACATTACCGTCTTAACGGGGGCTTCACTTGTGTACGCAAGAATGGCGGCGGGCATATTTGCATCTATCCCGCAAAGGTGCGTAATAAGCTCACTTAAATCGGAAGGCCCCTCTATGAGCAGAATGTCGGGCTTGACCCTCTCCAGAAATTCCGTGACGTAAAAGGCGCAGGCAGGCGAAAAGTGCCGAACGCCGAAATACTCCGCCATTATGAGTTCCTCTCCTTGCACTCGGCGTAAAGTGCGGCGTAGTCACGACCCTTTTTGCGCATGACGTTTTCCAGATATTCCGTCCATGCCGCCTTGTCCTTGGTGTCGTCCTTGACGATCGCACCCTGCAAAGCCGCCGCTAAGTCCGCATCTGTCACCTTTCCGCTGCCGAAGCTGCCCGAAAGTGCCATGCTGTTGACCATCAGGGAGATAGC
>JAEDOB010000142.1 GCA_016302225.1 Oscillospiraceae bacterium
CATTATCGACGTGTATTTCGGCACGGGCGACGGCAAGCCTATCACCGCAGACAGCATTGTGACCACAACACCCATCGAAGAACCGACTCCCGAAACTCTCTCCGACACCGCCGAAACGACAGTCACCACCGTTCCCGAAGAATAAAGAAATGTAGGGGCGGGGTTTCCCCGCCCGCAGAAATAATAATTTGTCGGTTAAACACACATAAAGAATTCAAAAAGACCGAAAGGAAATCACCCCAATGGTAAAGCTAATCGCCACCGATATGGACGGCACTCTTCTCAACTCAAAAAAGGAGCTCCCTCCCGATTTTTGGGAAACTCTGGATATGCTGGACAGCAAAAACGTACGCTTCTGCATTGCCAGCGGACGTTCCTTCACAACACTAAAAATAAATTTCGACGGATTCACGGACAGAATGAATTTCATCTGCGACAACGGCGCATTCATCGTCATTGACGGAAAGCCCGTAAGCGTCAGCATTATCCCCGCCGAAACGGTTTCCGAGCTGATAAAGATATGCCGCTCACTGGAAGGCGTAACGCCCGTTCTCTGCGGCATGAACGGCACATATTTCGACGACTGCACCTCCGAGCTTTATGAGGAGGTCAGCCGTTTTTATCTGAATTTCACCCGTGTGGACGACATTGCAAAGGTGAAGGACGACATTTTCAAGGTGGCTCTTTGCGATTCGGGAAATCCTATGAACCATTCACTGCCCGTTTTCCGCGAAAAATTCGGGGACAGCCTGTCCCTTGCCGCTTCGGGACCGCTTTGGATGGACGCTATGAACCAAGGCGTCAACAAGGGCGAGGCTTTGAAGATAATCCAGCAGCACTTAGGCGTTTCCCGTGAGGAAACTATGGCGTTCGGCGACTATTTCAACGATACGGAGCTTTTGCAGAACGCCGAATTCAGCTATGCCATGGCAAATTCCCACCCGGATATGTTCAAAATTGCCAAATACCGCACCGACACCAACGAAAACTGCGGCGTTACAAAGGCTATCAATGAATTTTTTCACAATCAGCACTGAATATATTCACCGATATTTGCATAAAACAGACCGATAGTCAAATTTTTTAACAATAATCGTTTAATATTAACGTGTAAATGGAAAATTATGCAAGTTGGTTAATCCCAAATAAAGCTTGAATTAATTTTTTAGTATATTACTGTAAAAAATACTTGACTTTACGGCAAAAACATTGTATAATATTACTATGGGTTAATTTGAGATAATCTTTGTACTTTACAGCAAAGGACGTATATAAATGAATGATTCAAATAAATTGGGGCTGAGCTATAAGCCGCTTCTCCTGATGACAGGTATTCTGCCCGCCGGTGCGGTGGCTTGCCTTGTGGGGGCATTTTTTTCCGACGGCGGCGCAAAGCTTATACTTATCGGCGCAGCGGTGATTTTTTTGCTGCTCCTTATTCCCGTTTTCAAGCAGATGGGTTCCATAAAGCAGGCAAACAAGCTTATCTCGGCGCTTGAAGAGAATATCCCCGACCTTCGGTATCTGGTGTTCAACGCCTCGGCGGACACCGCTGTTGTTCCCGAGGAATTCTGCGATATTGCAAATATCACCCGCACCCCCGAAAACACTTGCGGCAAAATGGTATATGCCGACAGGGACAGGTATGTGAAGCTGCTCTCCGCCCTTACCGCCGACCCCTCGGACGAGTTTCAAAACGTTTACCGCTCTCCCCTTAACAGCGAAAGATGGTACAGCGTCGTCACCTTTGATGCGGGCTATTGCAGCTATACAATAGTAACCGACGCTACCGACAAGGTGCATTCACGTGATATGATACGTGACCTGCGCAGCTATGACTCCGTAACAAAGCTTCTGAGCTATGAGGCATTCACCGAAGCTCTTGCCGCTGTGACCGCAAAGGGTCTGGGCTGCTGCGTGGTTCAGTTCCACATAAACGGTCTGGAAAGAATTACCTCGGTAATCGACTATGCCGCCGCCGAAAGGGTGCTCATTTCCATATCCGACTGCCTGAAAAGCTTCGTATCGGGCGAGATCGTCGCAGGCAGACGAAACAGCAACGAGTTCGTTATGCTCATAAACGGTCCCGACCACGATTCCGTCAAGAATATGGTTTCGGAGATATGCTCAAGAGTCAACAAAAATGCCGCTCAATGCTCCGACGAGCTGAAGCTGCCCGTCTACACCTACTGCGGCTACTGCCTATGTCCCGAACAGGCTTCGGAGCTGAATTCCATACTGTCCGCCGCCGACTTTGCCGCATTTGAAGCGGAAAGCGCAGGCTCTTCTATCCCGCAGAAATTCAACCCCGTTTCCTTTGAGAAAAGGCAGGAGGATTACCGCAGGATACAGGTGTTCGACGACCTTATTTCGGGAAATGAGATCGATTACTGGTTCCAGCCCATCGTTGACGCCCGCACAGGCGAGATACACGGCTATGAATCCCTTATGCGCCCCAGAACTATCGAAGGCGTGAAATTTACGCCCTTTGATGTGCTGACTCTGGCTCAGGAACAGAATATGCTTGACGAGATCGAGCGTCTGACCTTCTTCAATACCATTACCAAGGTCTACGAAAATCAGGACCTTTTCAAGGACAGAAAGGTGTTCCTGAACTCTATCCCCAGCTGCTGTCTTTCCGAAAACGACTACAACTATCTGCTGGAAAATTACGTTGCCCTGTTTGACTACCTTGTTATCGAGATCACAGAAAGCAGCGAAATGTCCCTGAAAACCATCGAAAAGCTGAGAGAACGCTTCGTTTCCCACAAGTCCCTTATTGCGCTGGACGACTACGGCACGGGCTATTCAAACGAGTCAAATCTGCTGAAATCCCAGCCTAACTACATAAAGATAGACCGTTCGCTGCTGACAGGCATCGACTCCAACGCCCAGAAGCAGCACCTTGTTTCCAATATGATAAACTTCGCTTCAAAGCACGGTATCAAGGTCATTGCCGAGGGAATCGAAACTGCCGAGGAGCTGGAAACCGTCATCAATCTGGACGTTGACCTTATCCAGGGCTACTTTACCTGCCGTCCCCAGGCGGTCATACTCCGTGAGATCTCCGCAGATGTGAAGGAGCTTATAGCCGAGATAAATCTAAGGAGAAAAAGAGGGGACAAAAAGGTATTTGAGGTCGCAGACAATGAAACAGTTGACTGCACAAAGGCAGCTCTTTCGGGCTTTACCGATATTCTTATCACAGGCAGAAGGGCGACCGTCACAAGCAAAAGCAGCCGCTGCGTCCCCATCGGCATTACAATTCCCAAGGGGCTTAACTGCGATATTACCTTTGATAATATTTTCATCGAGGGACTGGACAGACCTGCCGTTATGGTGGAAGAGGGTGCTGTTGCAAATATCAGCATCAACGGCAAAAACCATATCAAGGGCGAGGGTATCAGAATTCCCAAGGGCGCAAGGCTGCTGCTTATCGGTGACGGCGATCTGGAAATGGAATGTGACATAAACGGCAAGGCTTGTATCGGCGGCGGTTCTTCGGAGGACTTCGGCGAGATAGTCATGAATATGACCGGTGACATAAGCGTTTCCGCAAACTGCGATGCCAGCGTAGGTATCGGCGGCGGTATGGCTGACGAATCAATGATAAAGCTGGTACAGGGCAATGTGAAGATAAGGACCACAGGCGAAAAGACCGTCGGCATGGGCTTCTACAAGGGAAACGGCATTATCTCCCTTATCAAGGGAACGCTGGACATCGAATCCTGCGGCGCAACTGCGGTTGGTCTTGGCGTTATGAAGGGCAATATCAGTCTGGAAAGCTGTGCCGACCTGAATGTGACCTGCTCGGGCGACAGCTGCGCCTGCGTTGGTGCGCATAATGGCAGCACGGGTATCGTTCAGATAAATTCGGGCAATGTGGCAATAGATGTCAAATCGAAGGAAGCTTCGGGCATCGGCGGAGTGGGTGCTGACCTTAAAACGATCATACACTCCGGTTCTGTCAGCGTTCACGGCGAGGGCGGTATGCTTTACGGTCTGGGCGACAGCTCGGGCGAGGGTACGCTTACCATCGAAAGCGGATATGTCAACCTGTTTATACTTTCCGCCAACGGAAAAGCGGCAGGCGTCGCAAACGGAAAAACCGTTATTTTCGGCGGAAATATCGTCAGCAATACTATTGATGATATTCAGGCTGTCGGTCCCTATGACCTTCCCCTTAAAATGCACAAAATCAAATGCAGCGGATCGTTCAACAAGGAGATAAAGACCTCTAAGGGCACTTACAGCTATGTTGCCGAAAACGACGAAAAAATGGACGAGCTGTGCATATATCTCCCCGAAGATGCGGAGGTTGTCTGACCTTACCAAAGCGAACAATAGGTGTTCCCCCGCTTTTCGGGAGGACACCTATTACTTATTTGCGTAAAAATGAAAGTCTTGTGAAAACCTAACAAAGCAAATGCAAAATTATTGACAAATGTACAAAATCAGTGTAAAATAAAAAGGTAGATTTTCCGACTGCTTTTTGCAGCAGGTCATTGATAAGGAGCTGTAGAAATGAGAAAAATATCAAAATTGTTTTCTGCGGCTGCTGCCACACTTTTGGCAGTCATAATGTCCGCAGTGACCGCTGCCGCAGCAGACGATGATATATGCCTGTTCGAGGGCGAGGGCAGGTCAAACGGAAAATGGGGACAGGCATATTCCCTCAATATCCGTGCAAATGAAAAATACGCTCAGCTTATGACAATGCTCAGCGGAAACAGCAAGATATATGTAAATTTCAGCATTGAAGGCACTCCTGCGCCAAACACCTACGGCATTGAATTTATCTTGCAGAAATGGGAAAAGCAGGGCGAAGCTTCTGTCTGGGCGCAGACACCTCCCATAGATGTGACCGACGGCGTTGCCACATTTGATTATGCTTCACTTGCGAAAACCTTCGGCAGTGATGATCTTTCCGCCGTTGACCAGATATATGTGGGCGATACAAATGCGGTCATCAAGGTAACAAGAGTGGTATTTGACATTTACGGCGACGGCATAAACGGTGAAACGGTTGATGTTCCCGAGGTGGGCGAAGTTTTATCCCCGCCGCAAACCACCGCTGCGGACACGTCGGCGGAAACCACCTCAGCCGACCTTGACGACAAGGCGGAGGAAACTGCCGCAGCCAATCAAGAAAGCATGACCGAGGAGTCCACAGCCCCGCAGTCTGCCGAGCAGACCGAAGAAACCACCGCCGAAAGCAAGGAAAAAGGCAGCTCACTCAGCACAGAAGCCATCGCAGTTATGGTTATTATCGCCGTTACTTTTGTTGCAGCTGTTATTATCGTTGTCATTGACAGGACCCGCAAGAAATATTACTGATGTTGTTTCATAATCGGGGTATCTCTCCCTAAATATCATAATTAAAGGAGTTTTTTATATGAGAAAATTTTCAAAATGGCTTTCTGCGGCAGCCGTAACGCTTCTGGCAGTCATAATGTCCGCAGTGACCGCATTTGCTGCCGATGATTACTGCATCTTCGAGGGCGAGGGCGAGAATGCAGGAGTATCCAGCGGAAGCTGGGGACAAGCAGTTGCATACAACCTCCACGAACACGAAAATGCCCCCATTTCTATTACGGATTTTACAGAGGACAGCAAAATATATGTGACATTTGAAGTAGACGGCACGCCTCCTGCGAATACATACGGAATTGAGCTTATTATTCAGCGATGGGAAGGCAAAGGAGTAAAAAAGGTATGGGGAAAAGTCACGCCCGTTGATGTAACCGACGGCGTTGCTACTTTTGATTACGCTTCAATGGTAGCTGCATACGGCTCCGATGATTTTTCCGACGTTGACCAGCTCTATGTGGGCGATACAGGTGTTGTGATCAAGGTAACCAATGTTTCCTTCGACCTTAGCGGTGACGGTCTTACGGACTTTGCAACAGAGGAAGAAACCACCGTGACCGAGGAAGAAACCACCGCTAAAGAGGAAAAATCCGAGGAAACCACCAAAAAAGCCGACGAGGACAAAGCCGAGGAAGCCTCCGAGGAGAACGAGGAAGAAAGCAGTTCGGGCGGCGTCAATGTGGTGCTTATCGTTGTTATTGCAGTTGTGGTCATAGCCGCTGTTGTAGTTGTCATTGTACTTAAAACCCGCAAGAAATACTATTGATGTTCTCTCCGCTTCCGTTTTCGGGGGCGGGGATTTTTTTCCTTAGAAAAACTTTATACT
>JAEDOB010000143.1 GCA_016302225.1 Oscillospiraceae bacterium
GGCTTGCTTTCGGAAGAAAGACGGCTTGTAAGCTCCTCTGCCGCCTTATCAAAGGTGGGTGCCTGCTCCTTTTCGTTTTCCTCATTCAGAAAGCTTTCCGCCTGACTGAGAATGTCGTCCATGGCAAACTCCGTGCTGCCCGGCTCGGGGTGTTCGACAGTTGGGATAGGCTTGTCGAATATCTCCCATTTGCTCGCACTTGCAGCAGGGTATCTCTGCTCGGGAGCGGGTATATTGTCGGGCACAACATCGCTTCTCTTAACATTGTCCCCGATAGCGGAGAAGCTTTCCTGGGCTGCGGGTTCAGCCGTAACAGCGGGCGCAGGAGCGGAAGAAGCAGCCTTAGGCACAGAAATTGCCGCCGTCCTTGCAGCTGCGGGGTCATAGCCCATAAGCTCACGGCAGGTCTTTCCGTTGGGGGAAACTCTGTTGCAGTAGGGCTTGTTGTAATCGGGAGTTTTGGTGAAAAATCTCTCGCATTTTTCGCATTTCTGCATATAGATCCCGTTGGCTATCATCAGGTCAAATTCCAGGTCAATGACCGCCTTAAAGCTGTTGGGAATATATATCTCATCGGGAATATCCTCCAACGCTTCAACCGCCGCCTTCATCTCAAACTCGGCGGGACGTGTCATATTCTTTATCCCCGAAAAAGCGTCCAGAGCCATCTGGTCACGCATAGGGTCGGTAGCATGGGTGTAAAAGCCCGTTTCCGCTTCGGACAATATTCCCGAAAAGCGCTTGTAAATGCCCTTTGCCACCTTGCTGAGCATAAAGGGCGCATCGGGTATACACGCAGGATTGCATACTCTGGTATACGGCAGCTCCTCGGCAGTCATACCAAATTCGTTGGACGCCACCGACAGGCAGAGGTCAAAATAATCCTTCCTGACTCTGTAATCCTCGGGCTTCAAGCGGGAGCTGTCCTCGCCGCCGAAAATAAAGTCCAGCTTTTTCTTGGCGTACTCCTGAATTCTGACGATATTTACCCACTGATTTATGGCTCTGTTGGTCTTATATTCGGAAATTCTGCGGAATATCTGCCGTTCATAGGAATTTTTCGGAGAAATGCAGCGGTTCCAAAGCTCCTCCAGCCCGATTTTCTCGGAATGGCAGATAAATTCGATAATGCAGTCAAGGGCTATCATCTCGAATTCTGCGGGGAGCTTTGCCTCGATATACGGGTGGCATTTGAAGATGGAATTCTTTGCCATAGAAAGCTGACTTTCGGGCAGACTGCCGAATTTTCTTGCGTTTTTGCCCGCTTCGATACATTGTTCCCAAAAATATGTAAAGTCGAATTCGATAAAATGCAGAAGCGTTTTTGAAAGCTCCAGCTTATGGAAATTGTTGCTGCCCTTAATAACAAACCATACGCTGTTCATTACGGCTACCATTCCTTTCATTTTACGGTGATACTATATAATAAACGTCCAAACGGACACAATTGTGCATACTAATATAGTATATCACATTTTTCGGCGGATTTCAATCTTTTTTTCATAAAAATATTTTCCTCAGAAAAAATAACCGCCGTACCTTTCCGATACAGCGGTGAAAATCCATTAAAGCCATTGTATAAACGCCGTCTTATCCTCGGAATTATATCCCGCACGGCGGTAAAAATTCAGGGTGCTTTCCTGCTTTGAACCTGTCAGAAGCATGATTTTATAGCAGTTTTCCCCGACTGCTATCTTTTTTGCATAGTCAAGACAAGCCGTCGCCAGACCATTTCCCCGAAACGCTTCATGAGTGACCACATTCTCAATAAGCGCATAGGGACGCTGCCCATGTGTAAGATTCGGCACAATAACGCAAACACAGGAGGAAACTATCTTCCCGTCGACCTCAGCACCGATAATATGGTGATCTCTGTCCGACATAACCTTGTCCCAAAGCTTGCGAAGCTGCTCGCTGTCCTCGGGAATGGGATTTTTGTGAAGCTGAGTGTAAAGCTCCATAAGCCCCCAAAGATCATCGGCTGTCAGTTCACGGATAACCACATCGCCCATATCACTCATCTTCCTCATCAGCAGCGGAGGACTGAACAACTACCGGCTTCGAAACGGGAGCGGACTGCTGTACCGTAGGAGTGCCCGAAGTATTCTGCTGCTGTTCAAGCATGGAAGTGAAGTCAAAAAGGCTTGTTCCGTCGGAAACTACCATAGGAAGCTGACCGTTCCACTTGTTTATGTACTCCATCTGCAGCATCTGAGGGGTTATCTCCTGAGATTTCAGACGGTATGCTTCCGCTTCTGCCTTTGCCTGCTCCACCTTCTGCTGGGCTTCTACCTTGATCCTCTCGAGATCCTGCTGAGCCTTGAGAGCGTTCTGCTGTGCAGTCTGCTTTGCTTCGATAGCAGCGTTAAATTCTGCGGAAAAATCAAAGGAAATGATGTTGAATATCTTCAGTTCCAGACCAAAGGGACTGATTTTTTCCCCAAGCAATGCCATCATTTCATCACCGACGCTCTGGCGGTTTGTGATAAGCTCCTCGGCGGTAAATTTTGCCGTAACAGCCTTAACACATTCCTGTATTGCGGGATTGATGATGATAGCCTCATAGTCGGGACCTACATTTCTGTAGATCTCCGCAGATGCGCTGCTGCGGACATTATAGTTCAGCGCAATGGTGCTGGACACATTCTGAAGATCCTTTGAAGCGGAGGTGCAAGCCACCTCTGCCATCTTAACACGATTGTCTATCTTGACTATCTCCTGGATAAAGGGTATCTTGAAATGCAGTCCCTCGGTAAGCACGGTTTCGCTTACCTTTCCAAAGGTCTTTACAACTCCCGAATGACCTGCATCAACAGTTGTAAAGGCATTTGCGGCAATAATGACAAGCACAAGCACAACAATAACAGTGCTGATTATCCTGCCGACCTTTTTGCCGCCAACTTCAATTACATTACTATCATTACTCATTGCAAAACATCTCCGTTAAATTGATAAAACATCGTCATAAGCATCGGAATCTTCGTCATCATCAATGGAAAAATCCCAATCGTCGTCAACCTCCAGCTCAGGCTCCGAACGGCGGTTGTTTTTCAGCATTGCCAAAAGATTAATTATCGTAAGTGCGATAGAAATAACAAGCATTATCATTGTAACAATACTCATTGTGCTGACTTCATTCTTTTTCATAAAAAATACCTCCATTTTTAACTGTAAAGCCTGTGTACCTGCGAAAAATTTCACTTTTCACTTTCCACTTTCCACTCTTTACTTATTTCCCTTCAAGCCCTTTAAGTGCTCTTATTTCATCTCTGTCAAGACGAATTTCGGCGTCCTTAATGATAACAACATCGTTCTTGTCAAATACTACCGATGGATCCTGTGACTTTTCGGGCTTGACCTTCAGCTTGCCTGTCAGAAGATTTATCTCCTCCACATAGCCCTTGAACTGCGGTGTCTTTACATATGCGCCCACCTTGGGCATATGCCTGAGAAGATCCTCATAGGTGTCCTGCTCATATTTCAGACAGCACATCAGCCTGCCGCAGGTTCCCGATATTTTCGTGGGATTGAGTGACAGTCCCTGCTCCTTTGCCATTTTTATGGAAACGGGCTGGAACTCTCCGATATATGTGGCGCAGCAGAAGGGTCTTCCGCATATGCCCAGACCGCCCAGCATTTTCGCCTCGTCACGAACGCCTATCTGACGAAGCTCAATTCTCGTGCGGAAGACCGAAGCTAAATCCTTTACCAGCTCACGGAAATCCACACGTGTTTCCGCCGTGAAATAGAACAGCAGCTTGTTATTGTCAAAGGTGCATTCCACGTCCACCAGCTTCATATCCAGCTTGTGGGCAAGGATCTTGTCCTGACAAATTTTCATAGCGTCCTGTTCCTTTTTCTTGTTCTGGGCTATGATCTTCATATCGTTTTCGTTAGCGATGCGGATAACGGTTTTCAGGGGTGCAGTGACATTATTGTCCTCCACCATGCGGTTGGACATTACCACCTCTCCGCACTCGACACCTCTGGACGTTTCCACAATAACCATGGCTCCTGCGTCCACCTTCAGATTCCCGGGGGAAAAATAGTACATCTTCCCCACGCTTTTAAATCTGACTCCTATAATTTCGGTCATATTTTTTTATTTCCTTTCCTTTTGGGACATATTTATTTTACAGATACAAGCTCCGCCGTAAGTGCCGCCGCAGCTGCGGGAACATTGGCGTTTGCGTCCAGATATTCAAGGGTACTGCGGAAACAGTCATGGGCTGCCGTTATCTTCTGATAGGAAAAAAGCGAGGCTATCTTCTCCGATGCCTGTTTGCAGCAGCCCGACAGACAGCCGCCCCCCGTCCTAAGGGCAAGCCCGTCCCTGAGAATATCCACGCAAAGCAGGA
The DNA here is from genome assembly GCA_016302225.1 of Oscillospiraceae bacterium. Lineage (GTDB taxonomy): Bacteria > Bacillota > Clostridia > Oscillospirales > Ruminococcaceae > UMGS1889. The sequence goes on from JAEDOB010000143.1 coordinate 4,359, forward strand.
TAACGCTCCTCAGACGCTCCCTGTTCTCCCCCACCGAAGCAAGGGCTTTCAGCATACCGTACTCGTCGGAACCCGTCAGCGCAAGAGAAAAATCAGACGCTGCCGCCGCATTTTCCCGAATTTCGGCAGTTTCTATAAAGCTTCTGCACATTCCGATATTCCCGTGAAATGCGTCAACCGCCGCCATCACGTCATTTTCCGCAAAACCGTTCGCTGTCAGCTCCCCGAAGCATTCCTCCTCGGACGGACAGGCAACGGACATACAGATAAGCCTTGAGATCATAGTCGGCAGCAGCGCCTCTCTTGACTGCGCCGTAAAAATGAAACAGCAATGCTCGGGCGGTTCCTCGATAATTTTCAGAAGAACGCCCTGATTTTCCTTTGCTATCTTCTCACTGTCCGAAAAAATGTACAGCTTTTTGTCGCAGTCGTTGGGCATTACATAGGCATCAGCGGCGACATTTTGCAGCGTTTCCTTTGCGTAAAGCATGGATTTTCCGCTTCTTTCGGGATAGATAACATCGGGGTGTGTCCCGTTCAATATCCTTTTGCAATGCCTGCAAAGACGGTTTTCATCAAACTCATCTCCCGAAAGGCAGGGCTTGTCCCTATGCTCGCAGAGAATGTGGGACGCTATGAGCTTCGCAGCCGTTTTCCTTCCCGAACCGACGCTGCCCGTCAGCAGGAAACCGTGGGAAAGGCAGTCCTTTTTCAGCATTCCCGAAACTGCTTCGGAAATGTTTTCCTTGGCGTAAAGCTTCATTTTCAGACCTTTTCAAACCGCTCAATGTCGGTCACAAAGATGGTTGCGCCGCCCACCGTTACCTCAACGGGGAACGACTGGTATGTACCCACGCCCATAGTTGTGGCAGACGGAACAAACTGCTTCCTTTTTCTGGAAGCGTGAGATATAATATCAATTACCTTGTCAACATTTTCGTTTTCGGTGCAGATAAGGAACGTGGTGTTCCCCGACATAAGAAATCCGCCCGTAGAAGCGAGCTTTGTTGCAAAAAAGCCCTCCTTGGTGAGATTTCCCGAAACGGTCTGGCTGTCATCGTTGTTGACTATGGCATAAATAAGCTTCATAAAAAATCCTCCGTGTTTAGTCGGAATTATCCGTAATTCTATTTTACCACATTTACATCAAAAATGCTATACCTTTTTAAAATTTTTATAGTTTCTTTATCAATGACCTCTCCGCTGACAATTACAGCCACTCCCGGAGGACACGCCGTTCGCACTCCCGAGCAAATTCTCCCCTCCGCCTTGTCAACGGAAATATTCTCCGACGGTGCAAATGCAGCCTGCCTGATACTCATTGCTTTTTTCGGCGCATAGCCCTCATATTTAGGTGCTTGGAGCAGTATTCGGGGCATACGTACGCTTTCCATTGCCGCTTTCAGACGGGCTATCTCCTTATCTCCGTAAATGGGCGAAAACAGCAAAACCACATGAGTTTCGTCCGCATATTCGCATTCAATGCCGCTTTCACGAAGAATATCCGCCAATTGATGACCGTAAAGTCCGCATTCCAAAGCCGAAATCGTCATTCGGAGCGGTTCCGTGTCCTCAATTTGATAGACAGACGAAAGCTCCTTTTTAAAACAATTCAGCTTATCTGCCGCCGAACGTATTTCCTCGATTCCGCCCTCGGAAAGATACCTGTTGCACATATCCAGCGACTGCAAAATAAGGTAGGACGGGCTTGTGGAGCCGTACCTGCTCATTGCCGCCTTTGCCATTCCAACGTATTTCGGGTTCCCGATATGAAGATATGCCCCGCCTGTCAGCACGGGCAGCATTTTGTGTCCCGAATCGCAGC
>JAEDOB010000144.1 GCA_016302225.1 Oscillospiraceae bacterium
TGCCACCTTTGTAAAGGTGGACGAAACTTTTAGCTTTTTGCTTTTTACACTCCACATTAAATTGTTGCATTTTCTCCACGAATAGTCTATAATAGTATCTGTCAGTATCGTAAGAATTTTGTAAGCTTTATGTCAGCAGGGACGACAGAAAAGCGTGTTATTATAAAATTGCCGGCAAAGCAAGGAAAGGAAAATACAAATGGATAATACAAACGCAGCTATCCTCGTGGCAGATGACGACAGGGAAATTACGGCGGGAATTGCCCGTCTGCTGGAGCTGGAGGGCTATCGTGTCATAAAGGCGTATGACGGTTTACAGGCGCTGGAGGCACTTACGGAAAACAAGATACAGCTTATCATCATGGACGTTATGATGCCGAAAATGGACGGTCTGTCCGCTACTATGCGCATACGTCAGGAGCAGAATATTCCCATAATTATCCTGTCCGCAAAGACCGAGGACACGGACAAGGTTCTGGGGCTGTCTATGGGTGCGGACGATTACATCTCAAAGCCCTATTCGCCTGCGGAATTGGTGGCTAGGGTGCGTTCTCAGCTGCGGCGTTATCTTCATCTGGGAGATGTGAAGTCCTCTCAGGCGGTGAAGGACGCTGTTACCGTGGGCGGGCTGACCCTTAACATCGGCGAAAAGCAGCTGTATCTGGACGGCGAGCCTGTCCGTCTGACGGCGACAGAGTTCAAGATAATGCGTCTGCTGATGGAGAATGCGGGCAGGGTATATCCCGCCGAGGAGATCTACGAAAAGGTGTGGAACGAAGAGGCCTTTGCGGTTGAAAACACGGTCATGGTACACATCAGGCGTATCCGTGAAAAGATAGAGATCAACCCGAAGGAACCGAAATATTTAAAGGTGGTGTGGGGAATTGGATATAAGATCGAAAAGCTCTGATAAGAGCAAAAACAGGCTGAACGGCTTTCTGCGGCTGTTCTGGCTTGTCATAGGCTGTGCGGCGGTATGCTTTGCGTTCTTTACGGCGTATATTACATATGAGGGCGGATTTAATCCTGAAACGCTTATCGAAACGGATTATACCAAAAGCTCTCAATATGAAAGAAAAACGGTGACTGCATATTCACGGTCAATTGACAGGCTGGCTGATTTTATCCGTGATTTTAACAGCTATTGTTATCTTGCTGCGGAGGGTTCGGACAGCGGTTCATTGACACATTCGGACGACGGCATTCTGATACATTCCGACAGTGAAGCGGGCGACATTTGGCTGATGGAAACAGTCGGAGATGACGGAATTTACAGGCGGACATATACAAAGAAAATTCCCGAGGACGTGACGGATTATTACTTTTACAGCTCCGTTACAAGCTATGACGGAACGCTGACCTTTGTATACTGCAACGCTCCGAGATCGGTGTTTGAAAACGGCGTCAGCATTGTGCGGAACAACGACACATTCAGCGACAGCATAACGGGCAGTATTGATTCAAATTATTATCTTGTCGGCGAACCGACAACTCTTGTTTACGACTGCCTGCCCGACAGCGTAAGCTATACTATGAGCAAATTCGGTGCAGATTCCGACTGCTATTTTGCCGCTGCTCCCAAGCCTGAATTTTTGGAAAATGCCAAATCTGCCTGGACTGCGGAGCGTCAGCGGCTTATTCCTATAATCGTGACAATAGGCTGCTGCATTTTGGCTGCTTTGCTGTCGCTCATATGCTACTGTGCTGTCAGTCTGAAAAAGCTGCCCGATGAAAACGGTGAGATGTCCGTAAAACTGTCATTTTTCAGTAAGATACCGTTGGAGATAACCCTTGCACTTACGGTAATACTCACGATTCAGCTGATTGTAATGACCTATGAAATGCGCTGGACAAGCTGGGTAAGCGGTACCGAGGCTATCACACGTCTTTCGGTGAATTTCCACCGTGCGGCAATGGTGGGTTGGGTCTTTGTGACCTTTGCGTTTTGCTTTTCCCTTATAGTTCAGATACTGTCGCTTATGGAAACCAAGGGCTTTGTTTCAAACTCCTTTATCTGCCGATTTACGGCGTGGGTAATTCGTTCGGTAAAGGGCTTTGCGGCAAAAGTCAAAGAAGCAAACAGTGCAAGAAAAAAGAGAGGAAAGCTGACTCCCGTTGAATTCGTAAAGGGCGTTGGTCAGGCTTTCAGGGAAAGGATCTTCAGAAAGCGTATTCCCATTGAAAAGAAAATGCTGAAAATGACGCTTATTTGGCTGGGTGCGGAGGTCGTTTGCGGTCTGATATGTCTGGTCTGCCTTCTGGACAATGCCGAGGAAATAGCGGTAATTTTCTTCATCATCTGCTTTGCGTTTTTCGGAATGTATATGGCTTTCCTTTACAGCACCTATCGGGACATAGGCAAGCTTGCCGCAAAGATAGAAGCTGTTTCCAAGGGTGAAAAGCCCGAGGGGAACGAGATATATCCAAATTCGCCGCTTTATCACATCTATCTTGACCTTGACAATATTGATGCGGGAATGAAGAAGAGCATTGAGGAGCAGGTCAAGTCGGAGCGCATGAAGATAGAGCTGGTGACAAACGTTTCCCACGATCTGAAAACGCCGCTGACCTCCATTATCAGCTATGTTGACCTGCTGTCGAAAACGGAGCTTTCCGACGAAGCTGCGGACTATGTGAAGATAATTTCCGCAAAGGCTGAACGGCTGAAAAATATCGTTTCCGACCTGTTCGACATTGCCAAGGCAAACAGCGGAAATTCAAGCGTCGAGCTGGAAAATCTTGACCTTTGCAAGCTTATTGTCCAGACCCTTGCGGATATGGACGACAGGGTGAACGCTTCGGGAATGACCATAAAAACGAAGCTGCCAAGCACCCCCGTCATTATCCGTTCGGACGGAAAGAAGCTTTACCGTGTATTCCAGAATCTTATTGACAATGCCCTGAAATACTCCTTAAAGGGCACGAGAATTTTCATTGAAGCGGAGATAACCGACGGTCTTGTTAAGGCTTCGGTTAAGAACACGTCCGCCTATGAGCTGGATTTCACCGCCGACGAGATAAAGGAGCGTTTCACAAGAGGGGACAAGTCCCGTTCCACCGAGGGCAGCGGGCTGGGACTGTCTATTGCCGAAAGCTTTACTGCGGTCTGCGGAGGAAGCTTCAATGTGGTTATCGACGGCGACCAGTTCAGGACGGAGGTAGTGTTCCCGACGGTCATCTGAAAAAACAAATTCCCCCAAAAACGGCATTGCTTTGGCAGTGCCGTTTGCCGCTAATATTGACAATTTATCTCAAATTCCCCAAAAAATATTAACAGGTTGTATTGACATTTAGTCAATATTGTGATAAAATATTAATATAAACATTTTGACAGCGTCTTCCATAGTATTATTGGGGGGATATGTTTGATAACATTCTACTATTTACAGGTGAATATCATCGGGCTTGTCATTATGGTAATTCTGATGACAAATAAAAATGTTTCTGCGGGAAAAACCAAGGAAAGGCGTGTTTTCAACCTGCTTGTCAGGCTGACCGCCGCCGAGCTTGTGCTGGATTCCGCAATTTGGCTCATGAGAGGTGCGGAGTTTACGGGCGCATTCTGGCTTGACAATGCCCTTTGCCTTGCCTATTACATAATTTATTGTATGATACCGTTTTTGTGGATGTATTACACGGCGGTGTATTTCCATGTGGAATATTTTCTGGACGGTAGGCTGAAAATTCCCGTTGTCCTGCCCTATGTGGTATCGGCGGTCTGTACGGCGGCAAGCTTTAAGACCCATTGGGTTTTCTATGTGGACGAAAGTGTGTACAATTACAGCGGACCTTTGGCGTGGATAATGAATGCGGTATCTATGATATACCTCTCAGCGGCGGCAATTACTTCGCTTATTATGATAAAGCGGTTCAACACCAAGTCCGAAAAGCTGCAGTGCCTTTCGATGCTTACATTTCTGGTGCTGCCCATAACTGCGTTGATAATCCAGTATTTGTTCTATGGTACGTCTACGCTGTGGATAAGTGTAGTGCTTTCTCTTCTGCTGGTCTTTGTGAATGTTCAGAACAATCAGATCTCCGCGGACAGTCTGACGGGGCTTAACAACAGATACCGCTTTGACAAATATCTGGCAAAGCTGGCTTCGGAAAACAGTCCCTCCGACAGATATGCCCTGCTGATGATAGATGTTGACAGGTTCAAGGCGATAAATGACACCTACGGTCATGTTAAGGGCGACAGGGCGTTGGTCTGCGTTTCGGATATTCTGAAAAAGTCCTGTCATAATACGGACGCTTTTGTGGCAAGATACGGCGGAGATGAATTTGCCGTTATATGCAGATATGACAATGCAGATGTAATGGTCGAGCGTATCGAAAGCGGCGTTAAAAGCTTCAATGAGGCAAAGACCGAGGTTTTCTCCCTGTCCCTCAGCATCGGCATAACGGAATTTGGCGGCGGCGGGGAAGAAGCGGCTGAAAGCTTTATCCTCAGAGCCGACCAGGATATGTACAGCAAAAAACAGGCAAAAAAGGCTGTCTTACAGAATCAGGCAGCGGTTTCATAATATTTCAAGGAATGATAAAATTAAGTGGCTTTTAAAATAAAGGAATGGCTCAAAAAGCCGAAAAATATCTTTCTGATAATTCAGACGGCGGCGATAATTGCGCTGGGAGTTATCCTAGGCGTTGTTATGTCACGGCTGAACAGTCTGGAGGAGCGGGCGGTGGCTGTCAGTGCGCAGCTTCACGCTATGGAGGATAGCGTTATTTCCCCCGAAAATGCAGTCAGCTTCAATGATGGCGCAATGGGCGATGTGTGGCTTTCAAGGCTCACAGATGTTCCCGAAAATCCCTATAAAAGCGAGCTTTTCACATTTGAAAACGGCATAATGAGATACAATGACGAGGAGCTTGGCATTTCTTCAAGAGTGGGCATTGACGTGTCCTATTTTCAGGGGGATATTGACTGGGAAAAGGTCAAGGCGAGCGGCATAGAGTTCGTTATGCTGCGGATAGGCTACCGAGGTTATGAGTCGGGCAAGCTGAATGTTGACGAGCGTTTTACGGAATATATTGAGGGGGCAGAAGCGGCGGGACTGCACGTTGGCGTTTACTTCTTTTCGCAGGCTGTCCACCCCGAGGAGGCGTTGGAGGAGGCAAGGTTTGTTGCCGAACTGCTTGAAGGGTACAAGATTGCATATCCCGTTGTTTACGACTGGGAGATGATAGGCACCAGCGAAGCCCGCACCGACGAGGTTTCCCCCGAGGTGCTCAATCAGTGCTGCGTGGCGTTCTGCGACTATATCAGGCAGTCGGGCTATACGGCGATGATCTACGCAAACCGTCGGACTGCGCTTATGAAGATGAATATGAGCCGCCTTAAAGAATATGATTTCTGGCTGGCGGAATACAGGGACGAGCCAAGCTATCCCTACATATTTACCATGTGGCAGTATGCAAGTGACGGAAAAATTGACGGAATTGAAACGGAAGTTGACATGAACATCTCTTTTATTGATTATGCAAAAAGCGGAATGTAAATTCAGCCTGTCCCGAGTGGGCAGGCTTTTTTCATTTCGGAAGATTGTTATAGAATATCGGCAAATAGCTATATATTTTTGCAAAATAACGTGATATAATAATGATACAACAAAAAGGAGGAAGGCTGTATGGTGGAAGATTACCATTATGACACACCCGACATAAACGATGACGGTTCGGAAAAGCTGCATTACGATAACCCCGACTTTCAGCTGTTCTGCCGAAGGAATTTTAACCCCGCAAACAGCTGTTTCCCGGGAATGACTCTTCACTGGCACAACGACCTTGAATTCATTTACGTTTACGAGGGGGAAACAAGCTATCAGCTAAACGGCAGGCGTGTGCTTATGAAGGCGGGCGAGGGGATTTTCGTGAATTCAAATCAGCTGCATTTGATAGTTTCCGAAAATTCGGATTGCGGGCTTTACTGCATTATTTTCCACCCGACCATACTTTGTTCGTCAAAGTATATCGAGGAAAAATTCGTTGCGCCTGTAATCACGGACGAAAGCATTCCTTACTTAATGCTCAGCGAAAGGGTTGACTGGCAGAATGAAATTTTACAGTATCAGCGGAAATTGTACGAGCTTTCGCAAAATGAAAACAGCGAAACGGAAATGATGCAGACGCTGTTTGCCCTGTGGACGACATTGT
>JAEDOB010000145.1 GCA_016302225.1 Oscillospiraceae bacterium
ATTAATGGGTGTTCCCCCGCCGAAGGCGGGGGAACACCCACCTAGATACGTCACTCAGGTAACAAGAAAAATAAAATTATTGATTTAATCAGTGGTTCCCTAAATATAGAAGGAAGCTGATTTTTATGAGTACAAGAGAAATTACTTATAACCTTATAGATATTCTTTCTGAGGAACAGCTCAAAACTTTTATTGATTTCATCAGAAGCTTTACGGATATACCGAATAAAGAAACAGAGCAGTCGATGCTTGAAGCGGATAGAATTGCACATGATCCAAATGTTAAGGCTTATGATGACATTGACGAGATGTTCAGGGAGATACTTGATGAATGAAATATAAAGTTAAATTTACCGTTCAATTCTTTCGAAGAATTGGGCAATTTTTTTACCTCGAAGTGCAAAAGCAGCAAACCCATACTATCGCCGTGGGGAGAATGGTAAAAGCTTGCACTAAGGCTGTGGTAAAATACAAAGCCGCAAATCCCACAAAGGTAAATCCACAAAAATTATACCACAAAAATAGCGGACTTGCAACATAAATCCATATAAATGAAACAAAAAAATATTGCAATTCGGGGGAAAGTGATATATAATAATGACAGTAACCGAAGGACAGCTTCGGAATTATAAGGGAGGACGTTTACTATGGCAACAATTCTTGTTACAGGCGGAGCGGGTTTTATCGGAAGCCACACCTGCGTGGAGCTTCTGAACAGCGGATATGATATTGTGGTGATGGACAATTTTTCCAATTCCAAGCCCGAAGCACTGAACCGCATTAAGAAGATAACAGGCAAGGATTTTAAATTTTATGAAACGGATATGCTGGATTACGAGGGCACTTCCAAAATTTTTAAGGAAAACAAAATTGACGCAGTTATCCATTTTGCGGGACTGAAGGCAGTGGGCGAGAGCTGCGCAAAGCCCGTTGAATACTACTATAACAACATTACGGGAACGCTGGAGCTTATAAAGGCTATGCGTGACAACGGCTGCAAGAGGATAGTTTTCTCCTCCTCGGCGACGGTGTACGGTATGAACAATCCCGTGCCTTATGTTGAAACTATGCCAACCTCGGCGACCAATCCTTACGGTTATACAAAGGTTATGATCGAGCAGATTCTGTCCGATACTGCCAAGGCTGACAAGGAGTGGAGCGTTGTTCTGCTGAGATATTTCAATCCCATCGGCGCACACGAAAGCGGTCTTATCGGTGAGGACCCCAACGGTATTCCCAACAATCTGCTGCCCTATATTGCGCAGGTGGCTGTGGGTAAGCTTCAGTGTCTGAGCGTTTACGGAAATGATTATGATACTCCCGACGGAACGGGCGTCAGAGATTATATCCATGTTGTTGACCTGGCTTCGGGACATCTTTGTGCGGTGGACTATGCTCTCAAACACAGCGGAGTTGAAGCTGTAAATCTCGGAACGGGCAAGGGCACCAGCGTGCTGGAGGTCGTTGCGGCTTTTGAAAAAGCTTCGGGTGTGAAGATTAACTACAAGATAGCTCCAAGACGTGCGGGAGATATTGCCACCTGTTACGCCAACACCGACAAGGCAAAGGCTCTTTTCGGCTGGGAGGCAAAGGCTGACATCAACAAGATGTGTGCGGACAGCTGGAATTTTACCAAGAATAATCCCAACGGGCTTTGATGTTCGTTTAAAGACAGTATTTACATAGAATACCGTCCGAAGCAGTTCCTTTAAGGGCTGTTTCGGACGGTATTTTTTGCATTTTATAAATGAAATAAAATAGAAATGGTTATATCTGTTTTATTATAGAGTAATTCAAATATAAATAATAGTGTTTCTATTTCAAGCAGATAAAACCCCGACACTCGGAGCAGTTCTTCCAAGTGTCGGGGCGGACGGTTAAGTCAGAGTGTTACCAGATCTCTTTCTTCTTATTCTTCTGATATTTGGCTATTCCCTTATGCCACTCCTGCTTCTGACGAAGATAATCCTCCAAATCGGCGGAATAGGCGGCTTCTTTTTTCAGATTTTCGTAGCTTCTGAAACGTTCGGCGGACAGCTCTCCGCTTTCAATGGCTGCTTTAACGGCACAGCCCGGCTCGGAATGGTGTGTGCAGTCACGGAAACGGCATTTCCCGATATACTGTTCAACGTCGGAGAACGCTTCGGTCAGACCGCTTGAAGCCTCCCACATTCCCAGCTCACGCATACCCGGGGTGTCGATTATCATTGCGCCGTTTTTCAGCATAATAAGCTGTCGGTGGGTGGTGGTGTGGCGGCCCTTGCTGTCGTCCTCACGGATAGAGTTCACCGCCATTATCTCCTCGCCCGCAAGAGCGTTCACAAGGCTGGATTTTCCCACGCCCGATGAGCCGAGGAAAACCAGCGTCTTTTCGGGCTTTACAAATTCGCTGAGAGCGTCCAGACCATAGCCTGTTGATGAGCTTACGGCGTAGACGGGGACTCCCGGGGCGATTCGTTCGGCTGCTCGGATATATTCGCTGTTATCCTCCGAAAGATCCGCCTTTGTCAGGACTACGACGGGAAATGCTCCCGACTGCCATGCAAGGGTCAGGTAGCGTTCAAGGCGTCGTTCGTTGAAGTCATGGTTCAGGGACTGCATTATGAACACATAGTCAAAGTTCGCTGCGACCGCCTGTGCGCTCATTCCCGGGGTGGGATTTCGGCGGGAACAGAAGGATTTTCGGGGGAGAGTGACCGTAATTCGGCAGTCGCCGTTGGGTACATAGTCCATCATTACAAAATCGCCTACGGTGGGAAACTCTTCATTGTCATAGTAATATTCCTTGGATTTCAGCACGCCGCTGACTTCGCCGTGTTCGCAGACAAGCTCGAAGCGTTCCTTATGAACAGCGGTCACTCTGGCGGGGATTCCTTTGGTGTTTTCGGGTATCATATTGGGTGTAAGTCCGTATTTCTTCATATCCATTTAAAAATTCCTCCAAATAGTTGTGCGGTTTTTCGTTAATAATCATCATATTACATCACTCCATTTCTCATCGTAACCGAAAAAAGGCAAAAAAATAACACACCCCTTTGGATGCGTTCAAATGTGCTTCACGAAAGGTTTTTACAAAACGGCACAGCAAACAAAGGGGTCCGTTCCCCAACTTTTTTGTGCCAATATTCGGTTTTACGATACAATTACCTCACAAACAGTCATCTAAAACTACTCCTTTCGCTCCGCATTGCGGATTATTTTCATATAGTATATCACATTTGAAATGAAATTGCAATAGGTTTTGGAAATTTTTTTCGGTAATTTTATTCCAATATGCCGAGAATAAACCGTTTTGTCCCGAAAAACTTCGTATAAAATGCCCTTTGAAAAATCCCGCAAAAAGTGATATAATAAAGAATGATGTGTAGCTGTTATATTGAGCATATCAATATAGGCGTAAGTCCAATCGGCTGCATATCTATATATTGTATATACAGGCGTGCAGCTCATAAAGCTGTGCGCTGATTTTTTTGCAATGAGAGATAAAATATATGAAGAAAAACGGCAACGGGAACAGAATGGCAGATATGCCCGTGAACAAGCTTATGCTTTCCATGGGGATTCCTATGATAATATCAATGGTGCTGCAGGCGGTCTACAATATTGTGGACAGTGCCTTCGTATCCAATATGAAAACGGGCGGTGAGGCGGCGCTGAATGCCCTGACATTGGCGTTCCCGCTTCAAATACTGATGGTAGCGGTCGGCATTGGAACGGGCGTGGGAGCTAATGTCCTAGTGGCAAAATGTCTTGGCATGAAGAACGGCGAGCAGGCGGGCAAGGCGGCGGGAAATGCCGTATTTCTTGCGTTTGTCATATATCTGATATTCCTGATATTCGGAATAACGGGGGCGGAGAGCTACATACATTCTCAGACAGCCAACCCCGAAATTGCGGGGATGGGCATCGATTATATCAGGATATGCTGTGTATTATCCTTTGGAATGTCCTTCTTTTCGGTATATGAGAAGCTTTTGCAGTCCACGGGTAATTCGTTATACTCAACCATTGCACAGATATTGGGTGCGGTGACGAATATTATCCTTGACCCAATACTCATATATGGTCTCCCGGGGTTTCCCGAAATGGGCGTTGTGGGAGCGGCGTATGCAACGGTTATCGGGCAGATAGTTTCGTTTATCGCTGCACTTATTTTCCATTTCAAGGTGAATACAGATATTCCCAACAGCCTTAGCTGCTTCAAACCATCGTTCGGGACTATCAGGGATATATATATGATAGGTCTGCCCGCCATAATATCCCAGGCACTTATTTCGGTCATGACATACGGTCTGAATATTATTTTCGGGGGTATCAGCGAGGCTATGGTCACCGCATACGGTCTTTTCTATAAGATACAGCAGTTTCTTCTGTTCGCAGCATACGGAATGAGGGACGCTATTATGCTTATAACGGCGTTCAGCTGCGGCACGGGAAACAAGGACAGGCTCCGTGACTGCGTAAAATTCGGGCAGCTCTATACCGCCGTCATAATGCTTGCGGGATTTGTCGTTATTGAGATATTCGCCGTGCAGTTTTCCAATATATTTGGACTGTCGGGGGAAACTCGGCAGCTTTGCATCGGTGCAATGCGGATAATATCAATATCCTTCGTGTTTGCGGGGGCAAATATCGCATATCAGGGACTTTTTCAGGCAATGGAGGGCGGCGTTCAGTCGCTGGTAATATCCGTTTGCCGTCAGATATTGTTCGTGTTTCCGTTTGCGTTAATATTTGCGAAAATTGGCGTAGAATGGCTGTCTTGGACGATTTTTCCCATTGCCGAGATGCTTACGTTTTTTATAGGGTGGGTCATGTTTAAGAAGCTTCGGCGTAAAAGATGCTTTTGATTTTTGGAATATTTTAGTATATCTGCCTTTGCTGCATTTTTCCCGTGGACAGTATCGGTAATTATTTCGGGAGATAGAGCAGTCAACGCTTTTGTCCCGGGGGACTGCAAAGCTGCAAACCCTTGCTATCGCCGTGGGGGAGAAATCTTTAATAAATTCAAAGGCTGCGGCGGAATGCACAGCTGTGCATCTCACAAAGGCAAATAAACCGAAAAAATCCGCAAAACCGCTTGACATACAGCCGCCGACAGAATATAATAGTAATATGGGTGAGTTGTGCCCGATTATTTTGAAAAGGACTGATAAATGTGAGGTTTTCCGCTGCTGCGACAGCTGTTATAATAGCCGCAAACGCCCTGTTTTCGGGATTTTCCGTAACTGCTCATGCAGCAGAGGACGAACTTGTTTACGCCGCCCTGGGGGACAGCATTGCCTACGGCTACGGACTTGCGGACAGGGAACGGGACGCATATCCTTACATAACCGCCGAAGCTATCGGCGCAGATAAATTCTACGATTTTACCCTTTGCGGCGCATACACCTCCGATATAATTAAAATGGCGGAGAAAAACGCCGATGCTTTGTCGGAAGCGGACGTTATCAGCCTGACTGTCGGTTCCAACAGCCTGTTTGTGCCGTTTCTGATGTCGGCTGCGGATATGGCGGGGGTCGAGTTTCCCGAAACGGAGGCATCTGCGGAGAAGCTTGAGGGTGCTGTGGATATTTCCGTGATAATTGCGCTGTATCGGGCATATTCCAACGAAAAATCGCCCCAGAGAAAGCGCATGGACGAGGCATTTGCGCAGTTCAGAAAAGAGTGGATAGAGCTTATAGACCTTATTTCGGAGATAAGCCCTCATGCGGATATAGTGGTCACGGGATATTATAACCCGTACCGATATTGGAATATCAAGCCTTTGAATATCGAGATGGGCAATATCGTCCAGGTATATATATCCAAAATGAACAAGTTTATCGAGGTCAGCTGCCGCAAAAAGTACCGAATAGCGGATATATCCGAGGTAATGTCCGACAATATCCCCGATATTAAAAACCCCGCAAACAACAGGTTTGACCCACACCCCGACAGCAGATGGCAGGCATATATCGCCAAGGCTGTTATATCCGAGATCCGTGGATAGGAGATCAATGTGAAAGCGATATTCAGATATATACATCAATATTTCAAAAAGCTGGACAAGCAGCTGATAATAGCCGTGCTGGCGGTTTCGGCGTTCGGCGTGGTGTTGCTTTACTCTATGAGCTGCGCCGATATTATCGATATTTCGTATGTCAACACCCA
>JAEDOB010000146.1 GCA_016302225.1 Oscillospiraceae bacterium
TTATGAATATCCCCATGTGCAAGATAGGCATTGAGGAAAACAAGCCGTCAGCAATCAAGCTTATGACCGAAAAAACGGCGAATATGAAGGGCGTTTCGGTGGTGACACTCCCCTCCTCATACCCGCAGGGAGCGGAAAAGGTGCTTATCCATTCTTGTACGGGCAGGATAGTTGCAGAGGGCGAGCTGCCGTCAAATCAGGGCGTAGTGGTGATGAATGTTTCCACCGTTGGATTTATCAGCCGCTATCTGAAAACGGGAATGCCTCTGACGGAAAAGCGGCTCACTCTTGACGGAAACGCAGCAACGAAAAATCAGGGCAATTACATCGTTCCCATAGGCACGGCGGTTTCCGAGCTGCTTTCATTCTGCGGTGCGGAGAACCCCGAAAAGGTGCTTTACGGCGGTCCCATGATGGGATTTCCCCTTTACGATACAGAACAGGTCGTTACAAAGGTGAACAACGCCGTGCTGGCGTTCAAGGACGTGAAAACTCCCGAAACTACCGCTTGTATCCGCTGCGGACGCTGCATAAGAGCCTGTCCCCTGAACCTTATGCCCACGCTCCTTGAACAGGCATATGACCGTCGGGACGGTGCAGAGCTTGCACGACTGAAGGTAAACCTTTGTATGAACTGCGGCTGCTGCTCCTATGTCTGCCCCGCAAACCGTCATCTGGCGGAAAAAAATCAGCTGGCTAAGGCACTTCTGCCCAAGCCTAAGAAATAAGGAGGTCCTGCCCAATGAACGGTTTAAAGGTTTCACCGTCACCCCATCTGCACGACAATATCAGCACGCAGAGGGTGATGCTGAATGTTATAATTGCGCTGCTGCCCGCCTGCGCCGCAGGGATCTATATTTTCGGGTATATGGCAGCGATAAACCTCGCTGTTTGCGTGGTTTCCTGCGTTTTGTTTGAATTTCTGGCAAGACGGATAATGAAGCGTCCGCAGACGATTTCCGACCTGTCCGCAGTTGTTACGGGACTGCTTCTGGGAATGAATCTCCCCGCAACGATCAACCCGCTCTACGGCGTTATCGGCTCATTTGTGGCAATAGTTGTCACAAAGCAGCTTTTCGGCGGTCTGGGACAGAACTTTGCAAACCCCGCAATCGTGGGAAGGATAGTGCTTATGCTGTCCTTTACGGGGCAGATGACTACATGGTGTCAGCCCTTCTATTATCGCAACGGCGCAGACATTGTAACGGGCGCAACTCCCCTTGTTTCGGGAAATGCTTCTTATATGGAGCTGTTTCTCGGAAACGTCGGCGGATGTATCGGCGAAACGTCGGCGGCTGCACTCATTATCGGCGGAATTTATCTGCTTTGCACAGGGACAATAACTCTGCACGCTCCCGTGGCATTTCTGGGAACTGTTGCCCTGCTGACATTTCTGACGGGTGGAGATGTCCCCTATCAGCTGCTTTCGGGCGGTCTTATGCTGGGCGCATTTTTCATGGCGACCGATTACGCCACAACGCCTATTACGGGACGGGGAAAGCTTATCTTCGGCATCGGCTGCGGACTGCTTACCTTCCTTATCAGAAACTACGGAAACTATCCCGAGGGCGTTTCCTTCTCAATTCTGCTGATGAATATCCTCACGCCGTACATTGACAGGCTGACGGAAATTCGCCCCCTCGGCGGAAAATTCCCCGAAAAGGAGGGACGCAAATGAGCCTTAAAGAAAAAATTATGCCCCCTCTGGTGCTGACGCTTATCTGCGTTATTTCCTCTGCGCTTCTGGCGTTTGTTTACAATCTCACTTACGTTGATACAACGGGAATCATCACCGACAAGCTGTCTGCGGGGCTTACGGAAATTTACGGAACTGCCGACGGATTTTCCATGCAGATGAATGAGGACGGAACGGTGAAAACCTTCGAAGGCGTTACCTCAATTATCTCCGACAGCAGCGGAAATGTTTCCTTTGAAATAACCGCCGACGGTTACAGCAAGGGCGGTCTGCACCTGCTTATCGGGTTTGACGAAAGCGGTGCTGTATGCGGAATAAGCGTCCTGTCTATCGGGGAAACTCCCGGTTTGGGAACACGTGCCGCCGCCCCCGAATATCTGGGAAAATTCACGGGAATAACATCTCCCGAATTTGAAGCGGATGTCATAACGGGTGCCACATTCTCCTCAAAGGGAATACAGTCCGCCGTAAAAACCGCCGTAACGGCATATCTTGAACTGAAAGGAGATGACGCAGTATGAGCGAGCAAAACGGAAATCTTCACGAATTTACCAAAGGCATAATCAAGGAAAATCCCACACTTGTGACGCTGCTGGGAATGTGTCCCACCCTGGCGGTCACGACCATGGCGGAAAACGGCTTGGGAATGGGACTTGCGACCACATTCGTGCTGGTCTGCTCCAATGCGGTCATTTCCCTGCTGAAAAATGTTATCCCGAAGGCGGTGCGTCTGCCTTGCTTTATCGTTGTTATCGCAAGCTTTGTAACGCTTATTGAATTCCTGATGAAGGGCTATCTTCCCGAGCTTTATGACAGTCTGGGACTCTTCCTTTCGCTTATTACCGTAAACTGCATTATTCTGGGACGTGCAGAAGCGTTTGCGTCCAAAAATAAGCTTCTCCCGTCTATTCTTGACGGTCTGGGAATGGGTCTGGGCTTCACTCTTGCCCTGTTTTTAATGGGTTCTGTAAGAGAAATTTTCGGAATGGGCAGCTGGATGGGATTTGAGATTCCCGTGGGTACACCTATGACTATCTTCATAATGCCCGCAGGCGGATTTTTCGTGCTGGGCTGCATAATAGCCCTTGTCAACAAGCTTGCCAACAGGAAACCGCCGCAGTCTGTGGGCTGTGCGGGCTGTCCCAATTCGGCAAACTGCTCCTCATTTTCCGAGAACGGAGGTTGTGAAGGCAAATGATAAAAAGTATGCTGATTATTCTCCTCAGTGCAATGCTGACGGATAACTTCGTTCTTTCAAAGTTTATGGGAATATGCCCGTTTCTGGGCGTTTCCAAAAAGCTGGACAGCTCCGTGGGAATGGGAATGGCAGTTACCTTTGTAATGATTTGCGCAACGCTTTGCACATTTCCCGTTTACACGCTTCTGCTTGCTCCTATGGGACTTTCCTATCTCAGAACAATTGCGTTTATCCTAATAATTGCGCTGTTTGTTCAGCTGGTTGAGATAATAATGAAAAAGAAAATGCCCGCACTTTACAAGTCGCTGGGCGTGTTCCTGCCGCTTATCACCACAAACTGCGCCGTGCTGGGCGTTACTATCCTGAACATCGACAGCGAGTACACATTTGTAGAATCTCTTGTGAATGCGCTGGGTGCGGGACTTGGCTTTACCATTGCGCTGGTGCTGTTCAGCGGAGTGCGTTCAAGGGTGGAAAATGCGGACGTTCCCGAAACCTTTAAGGGCGTTCCCGCAACGCTGATCGCGGCGTCCATCGTTTCCGTAAGCTTTATGAGCTTTGCGGGACTTGTTGAGGGGCTTTTCGGCTGATAACAGTATTATCGTAGGGGACGGGTTGCCCGTCCCGCAAAAAAGAAAAAATCCACAGAAAGGAAAAAACCTTATGTTTGAAGCATACATACTTCCCGTGCTGATATTTGCGGCTCTGGGCTGTGCGGCGGGGATACTGCTTACCGTTGTTTCAAAGCTTTTCGAGGTCAAGACCGATGAACGCATTCAGGCGGTAAACGATGCTCTGCCTCAGGTGAACTGCGGTGCCTGCGGTTACAGCGGCTGTGCGGATTATGCAAATGCGGTCGTCATAAACGGCGTTGCAACAAATCTCTGTAAGCCCGGCGGAGCGAAATCTGCGGAGAAAATAGCCGAAATTCTCGGTACTTCCGTTATGGAAAATGTTCCGCAGACAGCATATGTCCGCTGTTCGGGAAACTGTTCGGCGACTAAGACGAAAATGCAGTTTGACGGCGAACAGACCTGTAAGGCGGCAAAGCGTTTTTACGGCGGTTCGGGCGAATGTGTTTACGGCTGTATAGGGCTGGGGGACTGCGCAAGGGTATGTCCCGAAAATGCTATCTGCATTGCGGACGGTCTGGCGGCGGTAAATCCCCAAATATGCGTTGCCTGCGGACTTTGCGTCAAGGAATGTCCTAACAATCTTATTGCCATAAAAAATATGGGAAATGATCTGCACGTTGTAAGCTGTTCGTCCCACGATATGGGAAAGATGGTAAGGGCGGTCTGCAAAAACGGCTGTATCGGCTGTAAAATTTGCGAGAAAAAGTGCGAATTTGACGCTATCCACGTTGAAAACAACCTTGCGGAAATTGATCAGGAAAAATGCACGGGCTGCGGTAAATGCGCAGCTGCCTGTCCCGCAAAAGTTATAAAGATGATATGAAAATACCGTCCCCACAACAGTCATAAGCTGCTGCGGGGACGGCTTTTTTTACTCTTCTATCTGTTTTCCGAGAAACTGCGCCGCTGCCTGAATGAGATTTTTCTGCACCTCATTTGCAGTCGCACCGCCCGAGGGAGCGAGAAACGCCACTGCACCCGTTACATCGCCCGATGATAAAATAGGCGTGCAGGCAATAGCGGGACGGTCAATTCCCTCAACGGGGAACACCTTTTCATCGTCGGGAGAAGTGCAAACGTAATTCTTGCGGCTTTCGAGATATTCCTCCAGACCGTGGGAAATGCGCCGCTCGTTGAATTCCTTCTTCTGAACGCCCGCAACCGCAACGACGTGATCCCTGTCAAATACCACCGTGGGACAGTTTGCAAGCTTGGTCACGACCTCTGCCACCTGCGCCGCCGAACCCGCCATTTCGTTTATTGCGGAATATTTCTTGAAAATAACCTCGCCGTCGCTGCTTGTGTAGATCTCAAGGGGGTCGCCCTTACTGAACACATTGACACGGATAACCTTGTCCCTTTTGTTGGGACTTTTCTGGGTGACCGTCTGTTCGATATTAACCGTGTCACAATTAAAATTTGCGGTAAGACCTTTCTCAGGTTCAAGCCGTAAAAGTGCATCAATATTAGGCTTTAGAGTTATCTCTATCCTGTCCTCAAAAACAAGTATCTTTTCGATTATCATTTCAAGGTCGGAACGGCTGAGGGAATCCTTGTCTATGATGTCGTTGAAAATGTCGATAGCTGTCTTGGCTGTGCGGTTTATGCGTACCGTTGCACTTTGCTTTTCGGCAATAAGCTGTATTTGGCTTTCAAGGGAGTCTATATGCTTTGCAAGGTCGTCAAGCATTTCACCGTAGGTTTCATCATAGAGTGCCTCATTTTCGGGATTGCGGGCGATCTCCTTTATTTTCTGCCTTGCAAGCAGCTTCATTTCGTTTTTCGCATCTTCGATCCTGTCACGAAGTATCTCGATAGTCGATTTTGTCTGAACGGTTTCCACCTTTTCTTCCTTCAAAGCTTCATCAAGCTTTGCTATCATCTCCCGTGCGTTATCCCGCACCATTTTGATATATGATTTTAACGCTTCATCAAGCACATTGCACTTTGTATGGTGAGAGGTACACCCCTGCAAACCCCGCCTGTGGTAGCTTCCGCAGGTGTAGGCAGGGTCACGCTTGGGATTGCTTATGGAGAACATAGGCGCACCGCAGTCACCGCAGAAGATGAAGCCCGAATAAACGTTGTCGTATTTCTTTATTCCACGGTAATGTCCCTCTGTACGGCTTTCCAGCTGCTTCTGTACCGTGCTGAATAGTCGGTAGTCAACAATAGGCTCATGGTGATTTTCAAAAACGATATGCTCGCTTTCATCTGTCTTAAAATCGGCTCCGTTTATCTTTCGGCGTTTGTACTTTGCCTGTCTGAATGTTCCGATGTAGAAATCGTTTCGAAGTATCTCCGACACGGAAACAATGCTCCACTCTGCCTTTGCACGGGATTTGACATCTTCGCCCTCTGCAATACGGCGTTGTTCATCGTGCATTCTTGGTGTGGGGATATGGCAGTCTGTGAGATAGTTTGCGATCTTTCGGTAACCGTTCCCGTCGGCATACATCTGAAATATCTTGCGGACAACCTCGGCACATTCCTCTTCCACCTCAATGGTGGGATTTTTTCCGTTTGTCAGA